>NZ_CAAAFT010000454.1:6821-9440 GCF_900634765.1 Candidatus Protofrankia californiensis
CCTGGACGTCGACGCGCAGGCCCAGCTCCACCGCGGTGGCCGCGGTCTGCGGGCCGATCACCGCGATCACCGTGGTCTCGTGCGGCTTGCCCGCGATCCCGACCAGGTTGCGCACGGTCGAGGACGAGGTGAACACCACCGCGTCCACCCGGCCGCCCTTGAGCGCCTCCCGGATCGGGGCCGGCGGCGGCGCGGCCCGCACCGTACGGTACGCCGTGACGTCGTCGACGTTCCAGCCGCGGTCCTTCAGGCCGGCCACCAGGGTCTCGGTGGCGATGTCGGCCCGGGGCAGCAGCACCCGGTCGAGCGGATCGAACACGTCGTCGTACTCGGGCCAGTCGGCGAGCAGGCCCTCACTGGACTGCTGGCCGGAGGGAACGAGGTCCGGGCGGATACCGAAGGCGCGCAGGGCGTCCGCAGTCGCCTCGCCGATCGCGGCCACCTTGACGCCGGCGAACGCCCGCGCGTCCAGGCTGCGCTCCTCGACCTTCTCCTGGACGGCCTTGACCGCGTTGACCGAGGTGAAGGCCACCCACTGGTAGCGTCCCGACACCAGGCCGGTGATCGCGCGTTCCATGGGTGCGGCCGTCCGCGGCGGCTCCACCGCGATCGTGGGCACCTCCAGTGGACTCGCGCCGTGCGAGCGCAGCAGATCCGACAGGATCGCCGCCTGCTCCTTCGTCCGGGGCACCAGCACCGTCCAGCCGAACAGCGCGCGCGACTCCCACCAGGACAGCTTGTTACGGGCTGCGACCGCGGCACCGATCGACATCACCACGCAGGGGGCGTTCGCGATGACGGGTGCCGCGTCGGACTCGATCCGGTCCAGGGTGGAGGAGACCGTGCGCTGGTCGGTCGTGGTGCCGTCCACCGTCACCGACACGGGGGTGTCACCGGCCCGGCCGTGTTCGACCAGTGCCGCCGCCACCTTGCCGACCTCGTTCGAGACCGCGGTCACCACGAGGGTGCCGGGTGCCTGGGCGAGCGCCACCCAGTCGACGTCCGGGCCGCCGGACCCGCCAGGGGCGTCCAGGCTTCCGCTGAGCCCACCAAGGCCGAGCGACGCACCCAGTGGCGAGGCCCCCAGACCGGAACCGAGAGCGGGCCCGCCCAGGCCCGTGCCGCCCAGGCCCGTGCCGCCCAGGCCGGAACCGCCGAGACCGGAACCGCCGAGACCGGACAGGCCGCGTCCGCCGATGCGACCGGCCACGAAGGGAGCGGAACCCAGCCCCGCGGCGGGCGTGTCCGTCACCGGGGTCACGTTGGGCTGCACACCGCTGGCGGAGAAGACTCCCAGCGTGCTCGCGAAGGTGACCGGAAGGCCGGCAGCGATCCCGGAGTAGGTGGCGACCGCCGCGCCGGTCGGAATCCCCGGCACGACCCGGAAAGGAATCTTCGCCTTGGCCAGTGCCTGCGCGTCGGCAGTACCGATTCCGGTCAGCCATGGGTCCGAGGCATACAGCCGCACGACCCGCTCACCGGCACGAGCCCGGGTGACGACCGCGGCGGTCGCCGCGTCCGCGTCCAGGATTGGTCTTGCCGCCTCGGTATCGCCGATCCGCAGCACCTCACCGGGTAGCTTGGCGACAATCTCGGGGGCGACGTCCGGATCAACGATTATCGAATCGGCCCCGGCCAGCGTCTCGGTGGCGAGAACTGTCAACAAACCGGGGTCGCAGGGGCCTGCTCCAACGAGGGCGACCGGGGTTAGAGGCTTCTTCGTGCGGCGGGTGGCCATGATCAGCGATTTCCCATCAGCGTCTGTGCTCCGGCGGACAACATCTTGTCCGCGAGGCGCTCTCCCAGCGCCTCCGGGTAGTCGGCGGACCCGGTGATCTCGCACCGGAGAACACGGTTCCCCTCCGGCAACGGCGACCACGGCCCGTGGTCGGATCGCACCGGCGCCCGGTGCTCCAGCGGACGCCATCGCGACGTCGGCAAGGGCACCAACCAACGCGCCACAACCGACCTCAATGGCCGCCGGGTAGGCACGCTCGGCAACAACAGCAGTCCGCGATGGTGGATCGTCCAGCACAAACCGTAGCAGCTGGCCGAGAGTTGCTTGTCGTCGGTACAGGCTGCGCGATCGAAGACGAACCCCGACGCATCCTGGTCACCTACGTATTCGACTGCCAGCGCATCCCTCCTGTCACCTCGCCAGGCATCCACCCGGACGCCGCTGCCTGATCGAACGTCCTGTCCTCACAACGTCGTCCTGTCCTCACAACGTCCTGTCCCCAGGGCGCTGCGACTGTGAGGCCGGCGTCAACAGGCACTGCCGAGTCCACGGCCCCACAGACCTCGTACATCGCTTCGCGATGGGTCACCGAAGCCTGCTCGCTGATCCAACGCGCCTATCGGCGCGGCCCTTATTCGGCGACGTTACCTCGTATCGGCACAACATTCAGTCCCAGGCCGGGTATGCGCTCAGTCCCAGGCCGGGTATGCGCTGCTGGCCACTCGCCAGGTGGTCATCGCCCCATTGCGATGCTCAGGTGGCGCACTCGCTTCGGCCGCCATGCGGGCACACACCCCGCGCCGCATGGCGGGATCGAAGGGCACGGCGGGATCGAAGATTTCCCTTCATGGAGGTCATGGAGGTCATGGAGGTCATGGAGG
>NZ_CAAAFT010000454.1:9465-17665 GCF_900634765.1 Candidatus Protofrankia californiensis
GGTCATGGAGGTCATGGAGGTCATGGAGGTCATGGAGCCTCCGGCAGATCGGGTGCCGAGACCACCGCGGGGGCTTCCCGAGGCAGATCAAACAGCTCCCGCAGCGCCTCGGCATAGGAATCACCACCAGGGGACGCCGCAAGTTGCTGGACCCGCACGGTCGGCGCGTGCAGGAGCTTGTCCGCCACCCGGCGCACTGCACCTTCGACCACGGCCCAGTCCCGCGAGTCAAGATTGGGCAGCCGGGTCTGCAGCCGGGCGAGTTCCTCCCGGACGACAGCGGCGGCCTGTGCCCGCAGTGCCACGACCGTCGGGGCGACCCGGTGCGCACGGCGGCGGTCGAGATAGGCACTGACCTCGGACGCCACGAGGGTCCGCACCGACTCGACGTCGCCGACCGCCTGCTGGCCGTCAAGGGCCGTCCGCAGCGTGTCGAGGTCGATGAGGGTGGCGCCCGGCAGATCACGGACGGCCACGTCGACGTCCCGCGGGAGCGCGAGATCCAGCAGCACCAGCGGCCGGGAGCCGCGCCGGGCCAGCGAGTCGGCCACCAGCTGCCGGGTCAGGATCAGCCCGGACGCACCGGTCGAGGAGATCACCAGGTCGGCCCGGTCCAGCTCGTCCGCCAGCTGCGCGAGCGGGATCACCTTGGCGCCGTAGGTGTCGGCGATCCGGCGGGCCCGTGCCGCGGTGCGGTTCGCGACGACGAGATCGGCCGCGCCGGCCCGCCGCACGACCGCCGCGGCTAGCGCCCCCACCACTCCCGCACCCACGAGCAGGACGCGTCGACCGGCCAGCGCGCCGTCGGCGGGCACGTTCCCGGGTGACGGGTCGGGCGCACTGGAGGGCACCGGCTCCCACCCGTCTGCGGCCATCCGTACCCCGACGGACACGATCGACGCTCCGGCCGTGCCGATCGCGGTTTCGCTGTGCGCCCGCTTACCGACCCGCAGAGCCGTCTGGAACAGGCCCTCGAGAGCGGCACCGACGCTGGCCTCGGCCTGGGCCGCGCGCAGCGCCGAGCGGACCTGCCCGAGGATCTGCGTCTCCCCCACCAGCATCGAGTCAAGCCCGCAGACGACCGAGAACAGGTGGCCGACGGCCCGTGCCTCGTGGTGGACGTACAGGTGTGGGGCGAGATCCGACAGCTGCGTCCCGGTGATCCGGGTGAGCTGGTCGGACACGTCGGCAACGCCTCCGTGGAAGGTCTCCACCTCGGCGTAGATCTCGGTGCGGTTACATGTCGAGAGCACCACGCTCTCCGCGACGGACCCGGCCTGCGACAGATCGTAGAGGACCTTCGGGACGTCGTCGTCGGGCACCGCGGCCATCTCCAGGATGGACGTGGGTGCCGTCCGGTGGTTGAGCCCGACAACCAGCAGACTCATGACACATCACCCCCGGTCGTGCCCACCAGCGGGCCACTGCCCCGCGTCCCCGACACCGACGGCCCGGCCGGGGTGCGGGTCACGACGCCACGGTGGGGGTCGGCGGGCTCACCCTGCCGACCCGTCCGGCGCGTGGGTGAGCGCATGGGTGAAGCCACACCGCCCGCGGACGGCGCCGAACGCTTGCGAGCCTCATGGAACGACAGGATCTGCAACTCCACAGCAAGATCAACCTTGCGCACGTCCACTCCCACCGGCACCGACAACGCGATCGGCGCGAAATTGAGGATGCTTGTGACTCCCGCGGAGACAAGGCGGTCGCACACTGCCTGCGCAGCTGCCGCCGGCGTGCAGATGACACCTATCGTCACCTGGTTGCGCTCGACAAGGACCTCCATCTCGTCAAGCGGGCTGACCACGACGCCACCGATGGATTCGCCGATCCGGCCGGGGTCGACATCGAGCAGGGCGACCACACGGAATCCCCGGGACTGGAAACCGCCGTATCCCGCGAGCGCGTGGCCGAGGTTGCCGACCCCGACCAGCAGAACCGCACGGTCCTCGGTCAGCCCGAGCTCGGCGGCTATACGGCCGAGCAGGAAGTCCACGTCGTAGCCGACGCCACGCGTCCCGTACGAGCCGAGGTAGGACAGATCCTTGCGGACCTTCGCCGAGGTCATGCCCGCCGCCTTCGCCAGTGTCTCGGACGACACCGTACGGACTGCCCGATCTGCCAGCGAGGTGAGGACCCGCAGGTACAGCGGGAGGCGGGCAACTGTCGCCTCAGGCACGGACGAGCGTTCACGGACAGTGGTGGCTGCCCGCCGAAGCTCGGTCATGTACGGCTCCCGCACCATTCGAGACGCCCGACTGCCGACGGCGCCGGCCGTGCGGCCCCACAGTGCTGCACGGTCGAACGACACCAGTAGACGACTGTCGGGGCGAGTTTACGACTTCGTGAAGGTGTTCACGAAGTCGGCGTGATCTTAAGTTCAGGTACGCCATGGACCCGACCTACGATCATTTCCTCGACCACCCCCAGCGGCCACCGGTCAGTGCGCGCCGCAGACGGGCTTCCTCGACCCGCCAGTAGCCGTGTTCCCGCCCGTCGACGAGAACCACCGGGACGCGATCACCATAGGCATCCGCGAGATCGGCCGACGTGTCGACATCGACCTCGGTCCAGCCGACGCCGGTGTCGGCCGCCACCCGGGCCACCGCGACCCGGGCGTCAGCACAAAGATGACAACCGGCCCGGACCAGCAGGGTGACCCGAACATCCGATCGCGCACTGCCGACGCCGCTGACATCCGCCTGCGCACTGCCGACGCCGCTGCCGCTGCCGGCGCCTCGACCCGCGGAAACCCTCACCATCGCTCCGATCATCAAAAGGTGTCACGCGTAAAAAGATCGCCTGCACCGTGCAACAAAGCCAGAAAAGCACTTCCTCCCGGCACATGAGACGACCGCGCATCTTCGCCCCACTCCACATGCCCGGTGTCGGGTCGTTGGCTACACTCAGCTCCCTAGGGTTCTGGAGGGCCAAAGGCAGCGCGATCATGTTCTTCCTGCGCTCGGGGTTCCTCCCGGATCGGTTACGCCGATGCGGGAGGTCCGGGAGGCCCAGGTCCCCGGGCCATTCCGAGGACTCCGACCGCGTGAGAAGCATGCCCGTCAGATCGCTGCACGGACCGTCGGGTCCTCAGTCCCCGGGTCACTGAATGGGTCGTCCCTGGCCGTGGCATACCTTGACGCGAGAGGAGCAAAGATCGATCGCGTCGCCGTCGGCCCGGTCCCACCTGTCCGACACACACCGGAGGATCCCGGTCTCCGAGCGGGTCGTGCCCTGCTTCACCGAGCCTCCTCGATCTTTGGAGCCAGTATGCCCTCCGCCCTTTCCCGAGCGCTGCGGGGACGTGGAAGCGAGGACCCCCACCTGGCAGACGACCCGAGGCTCGACCTGAAGTCCGTCGCCGCCCGCGACGCCGCGGACCGATCGCCGACGTGAACCCGCCGTGGCCGCAACGAGCTCCCGATCCCGGTAGCTGCGCGGCGCTACGCGCCGGCACCGCCTGCTTTGCGGTGCCACGTGCCGATCCCACCTGCTTTGCGGCACTACGCGCCGAGCTGGCTCGCATCATGATCATCTCCTCCGCGGCCATGCTGGCCAGACCCCTTGTGGCCAACTCGACCGCGGGAACATCGCCTGGCCGGCAGACGGTCCGGGCCGCATCCCCCGACGGCCGGACCGATCACCAGGCGTCCGTTCCCGACGAGCCGCCGCCGAACACGCACCGGCCCGACGCCGACCTCGCGGCCCTGGTGCGCAGCGCGCAACAGGGCGACAGCGAGGCATTCGGAGAGCTCTACGACCTCTACATGGGGATGGTCTTCCGGTACGTGTACTACCGGATAGGCAGCTGGACGGCAGCCGAGGACATCGTCAGCGAGACCTTCCTGCGTGCGTTGCGCAACATCGGGACCTTCACCTGGCAGGGGCGTGACATCGGCGCCTGGTTCATCACCATCGCCCGGAACCTGATAATCGACTCCAGGAAGTCCAGGCGGGCCCAGCTGGAGTTTCCGACCGACGACATCCTGTCGGCAGGACAGGATGTCGTCGTATCCGGGCCGGAAGAGTCGGTCCTGGCCGTCATCACCGGCAGAGCCCTCATGGACGCCGTCCGCACCCTCAGCCCCGAACAGCAGGAATGCGTGGTACTGCGCTTCGTGGAAGGACTCTCCGTCCGGGAGACCGCGTTGGCGATGGGCAAGAACGAGGGTGCGATCAAGGCTCTTCAGTACCGGGCCGTGCGATCCCTGGCACGGCGTATCCAGGAGGGGTCGGTCTGAGCCCCACACCGCCGCGGGTGCAGGCATCCCGACCGCCCCGGCCGCCCGCGGACCGTGCGTGTGCTGGTACGCGTCCCCGGCCCCGGACCGTTTTCACCGTACGCTTTCCACGTCACAGTGACAGCGCGGTCCTTCCCCGCGCCGCGCACGCCCAGGAGATCACGATGCGGTTTCGACCACGCCCGCAACGGTCAGCGGACGACAAGGCCCGCAGAGCCGATGCCGAAGCCGCCGCTACCGCGGCGCTGAAGGTGGCCGCCGACCAGGCGGCCAAAGCACCACCGGACCCGACCGCGGCGGCCTTCTTCGACGTGGACAACACCATGATGATGGGGGCGTCGATCTTCTACTTCGCACGCGGGCTGGCCGCGCGCGACTTCTTCCAGTCCCGGGACCTGCTGCGATTCGGCTGGCAACACGTCACCTACCGGGTCTGGGGGCTGGAGAACACCGACGGGATGCGGGACGTCAAGGAGGCGGCGCTTGCGTTCGTCGCCGGCCGTGAGGTCGCCGAGATCGTCCGCTTCGGTGAGGAAATCTACGACGAACGGATGGCGGAACGGATCTACTCGGGCACCCGGGCCCTGGCCGAGCAGCACCTGGACGCCGGGCAGCGGGTATGGCTCGTCACAGCCACGCCGGTGGAACTGGCCTCGGTCATCGCTCGGCGGCTCGGGCTCACCGGTGCGCTCGGAACGGTCAGCGAGGTCGTGGACGGACGCTACACGGGCCATCTCGTCGGGGAACCACTGCACGGCCCGGCCAAGGCGGCCGCGGTGCGCGCTCTTGCCGAACGCGAACAGCTGGATCTTTCCCGGTGCTGGGCCTTCTCCGACTCGATCAACGACCTGCCCATGCTGTCGCTGGTCGGCCATCCCGTCGCGATCAATCCCGACCCCGACCTCAAGGCCGTCGCCCGGGAACGGGACTGGCCGATCAAGGATTTCCGCACAGCCAGGAAGGCCGCCCGCATCGGCGTGCCGACAGCCGCCGGGATGGGCGCGCTGGCCGGAGGGGTGGCGGCTGGCATGGCGCTGCGCCGTCGGTACATCGGCGCGACCGGCTGATCACCAGGCGGCGTCTCGCCGGAACCTGACAGCCTGGGCAACCAGGCAATCTCGCACAGCCTGGGCAACCCGGCAACCTGGACCTGAACGGGTGCGCCTACCGGCGGCCGCTGGGCATGCCGGGATCGTTCGGCGTGCCCAGCCGGGTGGTACGCGCCGGGCCCGGCGGCTCGTCCCGGCGCACCACAAAGAAGATCGTGGCGACCGAGGCCGCCTCGATGACGGCCAGCCACACCGACAGGAAAAGATCGCCTATAACCGCCAGCGCAGCGACCGCTGCGGTCACTGACAGCAGATAGCCGGCTGCGAGACTGCGACCCACCCATGTTCGTCCCGACCTCGTGCGCCACCAGGTCCCACGGTGCCCATCCACGGTCGCCATGAGTCAGAAGAATACCGATCGGCGTTGCATCAGCAGCCCGTAGAGGGAATGTTGGATCGTTTCCCGGATACGATCTGTGAGTTCGAACACCAGCATCGGGTCCTCGGCCGCGGCCGCGGCCGGGGTCGGGGTCGGGGTCGGCGATTCTGTGTCCACCGGCTCGCCGAACTCGATGAACCATTTCGACGGCAGCGGTATCAGACCGAGGATCCCCAGCCACGGAAATGTCGGCGTGATCGGGAGGTAGGGCAGCCCGAGCAGTCGGGCGAGCGTCCGGAGATTTCCGATCATCGGATAGGTCTCCTCGGCCCCGACAATCGTGCAGGGAATGATGGGGACGCCCGTACGCAGGGCCGCCGAAACAAAACCTCCGCGGCCGAAGCGCTGCAGCTTGTACCGTTCGCTGAACGGCTTGCCGATCCCCTTGAAACCTTCCGGCCAGACACCCACCAGGTGGCCACCGGCGAGCAGCCGTTCGGCGTCGGCCTGACAGGCGAGGGTGTTACCGGTCTTGCGTGCCATCGGCGCGAGGAACGGCACGGAGAACACCAGGTCCGCGGCGAGTATCCGCAGATGCCGGTGGGCCGGATGATGGTCCATTATCGCCAGCGAAGTCATGATCGCATCCAGTGGCAACGTACCGGAGTGGTTGGCCACGATCAACGCGCCGCCGGTGTCCGGAATGTTTTCCAGGCCGCGGGTCTCGATCCGGAAGTAGTTCTGGTAGATCGGACGCAGCAGCGGCGCGATGACGTTCTCGGTCAGATCCTGGTCGAAGCCGTGCTCGTCGACCACGTAATCGCCGGTGATCCGTCGCCGCAGGAAGGCGAGGAAACCCGCGAGAGCCCGCTCGAGACTGCCCGCGTCGGCCAGCGGCTCGGACGGCAGCGCGGACACCTGCCCGGCGCCGGAATCATCGGAGGGGGCATGCCTGCCGGAAACACCCGCCCGTCCCTTCGACGCCTGCGCACCGCCGTTTCCGCGGGCATTTACCGTCCGGTCGACGTCGGCCGTCCCGTCGACGTCAGCCGTCCGCCCGGTGCCTGCCGCACGGTTCGCGGCGGCGAGCCGACCGCCACGTACGCTGCCGGTCTCCTCACCGGCGGATTCCCCGAATTCCGGGGATTCCCGGGGATCCCCGGAATCTGCCGAACCCCGCACACCGGCATCGCCGGTACCTTTCGTGTCGGCGGTACCGAGACGGGAGGACGCCCGCCGCGCCGCGCCCCGGGCCCGAGAGGAACCACCGTCGCGCCGCCGTTGGCCACCGGATCTCTCCGGACCCGTCTCCACCGTCGCCGAAGCGGTCGGATCGTCCCGGTGCGGCTCCAGGTCGCCGTCGTCAGCCATCCGATATTCGACAACATGCCCACTGTCAACCGATTCACCGGCATTGGCACCGTTCACGGCAATCGGATCGTCGTGATCGCCGTCTGACGGGCCCTGCGGCCGGGAACGGCGCTCCGCCGCGCCACCGCCCGCCCTGATTCGGGCATCCTTGCTGCCTAGCGGGATGATGCGCGCCTCACTCACACCCGTGACCACCTTTTCACCGGACTTGCCCTGATACTCCGTGTGAGCTTCCAGGGTTTCCAGGGTTTCCTGGGTTCCTTTGGGACCTCCGAGCGCGCGACACGCGCGACAACGGCCATGCTCGTGCGCTCTTCGGCCGACTGGGAGACCGGTGGACAACACCTGTCCGGCTCGTGTCCCCCGGACAGCCCGTTCGCTGATCGAATGCCGTTATTCAGCGGCCTCCCAACCTTCGATCCACTCCTGCCGAACCGGGCCGCACGGCGGACGCCGCGCGGTGGACACGGTCATGACCAGACTCAACCTCTTCTCTGCCTGCCTACCTTCTCCCCGCCCGCCGCGGAAGCCACCCAAAGATGGTGACGACGTCATGACGTCCCGACCAGCCTGCGCCGCGCAAGCACGTCCAACAAAGTCCGCTCCAGCCGGATCACGGCGTCGCGGTCGATCGCGAAACGCATCGGACGGTCTCGTACGAAGTCGTCAAAAGTCTGCAGTGTCGTGAATCGCGGGACGTAGTTGAACACGTGTTTCAGGCGGGTCGTGTCGACCGCACGCCCGTGCGCGAGGAAGCCGAGCTGCTCGGCGGAGAAGTCCAACAGCCGGGATCTGCGGACCAGATTTCCCAACGTGACCACGGCCGGGGACGGTACCGGCAGAGGGGCGCGCCCGGCACGCCGCACGGCCTGGGAGAGCAGGAGAACGCCGTCCCCGGCAACGTTGAACGTGCCCGGATGGTCCTCGACAGCCGCCTTCATGAGCACACCGAGCGCGTCCTCGCTGTGCAGGAGCTGCAGGCGCGGATCAAAGCCGAGCACCGTCGGGACGACCGGCAGCTCGAGGTAACGGGTCAGCGGGCTGTCGATGCCGGGGCCAATGATGTTGGTAAACCGCAGCACGCTGACGGTGACATCGGGCCGCCGGCGGCTGAAACCCCGTACGTACCCCTCGACCTCCAGGGCGTCCTTGCTGTAACC
>NZ_CAAAFT010000454.1:17690-22060 GCF_900634765.1 Candidatus Protofrankia californiensis
ACCCCGTACGTACCCCTCGACCTCCAGGGCGTCCTTGCTGTAACCCCCGCGAGGAAGACTGCGCGGCTCCATGTCCTCGGTGAACAGCGCCGGGTCACGGGGAGATGATCCGTAAATCGTCGTGGTGGACTTTACGATGACCTTTGTGACGCTCGGAGCCTTCTGACATGCGGCGAGGAGCTGCATGGTGCCGATGACGTTGATTTCCTTCATCGTCGCCCGTCCGCCGGCTCCGAGCGGAGTGGCGATCACATTCAGATGAAGGACGGTGTCGACGGCGGCGGCACCGATTACCTTTGCGATCAGCGGATTACGGATGTCCGCGCGGACGAACTGCGTGCGGCCAAGGTCGTCGTGTGGAGGCGCGGTATCGACCCCGATCACATTCTCGATCTCCGGATCAGCCGCGAAGACGCTCGCCACCTGCGCGCCGAGCGGCCGAGAAACACCAGTCACCAGCACGCAGCGTGGTCGCATTTCTCGTCGCCCCCTACCCCCGACATCCGAACCCATGCTACGCCCTGGTGTTGTCGCGGCAGAAACATCGTGGCGTACATGGCGTGGTGTCCTATTGGTCAACGTTAACCAACGTCGACATTGACGGGGCAACATAACCCGAGGCGACACCGCCGGCTCATCCGGTAACGATTCCGGAGTCTCGTCCGACAACGATTCGCGGGCCTCATCCGGCGACATCGCCCGATCCGGCGGCATCATCCGGCAGCATCGCCGGATCAGTCGCGTCGAGCACACAACCGAACGCGGCCCGCAACGGCCGAAAGGCGACCGAAAGCCGGCCGGACGCCGGCGAGGCCGACCCGGATACCGGAAAGATCATCCGGGATGCAGGCGAGGCCGACCGGCCGTCGGAATCAGGCGGGAATCGGGAGCAACACGGCAGACACGACTGATCACGGACGGAGCTCGCGGAAGGGCTCACAGGAAGCATGTGCTGTCACGACCGCGCCACGACCACACAGCACACCCGCGGAGCACGTCCGCCGCATGGCAACGGGCGGGTAGCCGTCCCGGTGGCGAAACACCGCGGCCGGCACCGGTAGGAACAGATCCCGGTCGGAGACCTGCCGGACGTCGACGCCGTCACCCGGCACGTGTCCGGCAGGGGATGCCAGTCCGTGGTCCGGGGAGAGAACCGGTCCACGAACCCATGACGCGACCCCCGGCGCCAACGCCGGTCCGGTTGCCGTCAGTCACATCAGGTGCCGTCCGTCATACGGAACTTCCGGCAGTGACTGGCGGCCGGCAGCGAAGGGTGCACCACCCGGTATTATCCGGTTACGCGGCGTTCACCCCAGGCCGTCCAGCCCCTACGTCCGGCGTCCGGCACAAGGACGCGCAGCACCGCGCCACGCAGCGCGGCAACGGAAGGAACTTGAAGTAATCGTTTAGCTACTTCTTGTTGCGCCGTTGAACGCGGGTCCGCTTGAGGAGCTTGCGGTGCTTCTTCTTGGCCATTCGCTTGCGACGCTTCTTGATAACCGAACCCACGAACCCGACCGATCTGTTGGAAGGAAAGCCGAACGAACTACCGGCCGAGCCTACCCGGTCCGCCGGTCAACGCGGCGCGATCACGGGTTCCCTCACGCCGCCGGACGCCTCCACCCGTCGATCATGATTTTTTGCGCGCTCGGAGGCCGAAGGAACCTAGCCGGGGCTGGCGAGCTCGCGAGAACGGTCCCGGGCCGCCTCGATCGCGGCCAGCAGCGCCGCCCGGACGCCGTGCTTCTCCAGCTCCCGGATAGCGGTGATCGTCGTACCGCCCGGGGACGTCACCGCCTCCCGCAACATCACCGGATGCTCACCGGAGTCGCGCAGCATCACAGCGGCCCCCACCGCGGTCTGCACCAGCAACTGCGCCGCGACCCCCCGCGGAATCCCCAGCAGGATGCCTGCGTCGATCATCGATTCGACCAGGTAGAAGAAGTAGGCCGGGCCGCTGCCGGAGAGGGCTGTCACGGCGTCCTGCTGCGCCTCGGGTACCCGTACGACCTTGCCGACCGGCTCCAGCAGGTCCTCGGTACGGCGCAGGTGCTCCTCGCCGGCATGGGCACCGGCCGAGATCGCCGACATCGCCTCGTCCACGAGAACAGGGGTGTTCGTCATCACCCGCACCACTGGTGTGCCCGCGGCAAGCCGGTGCTCCAGGAACGCGGTGGTGACGCCGGCCGCCACCGAGATCACCAGGTGATCCGGCGTGACGACGTTCGTGATCTCGCCGATCAGAGCGGTCATGTCCTGCGGTTTGACCGTGAGTATCAGCACGTCCGCCCGGGCGGCCGCGGCCGGGTTGGAAACCGCTTCGACCCCGTGGCGGGCGGACAGTTCCTCGGCACGGCCCGACCGCCGTGCCGTCACGAACAGATCGCCCGGGTCATGCCCGGAGCGCAGCATTCCCGACAGCAACGCCTCGCCGAGTTTGCCGGCACCGAGGATCGCGATCGTCATGGACGTCCCTTCAGCCGGCGGACCATCCCTGTCATCCGGTGGACCGCCTTTCTCACTTGGCTCTCACGTGGCTCTCACTTGGCTCTCACCGGTTCTCACGTTGTTCTCACTGGTTCTTGCTGCTCATCGCGCTGTTCTCACGCGGTGGACCGCAACGCACGCACGAAGAACAGCAGGTTGGCCGGACGTTCGGCGAGCCGCCGCATCAGATAGCCGTACCACTCGCGCCCGCACGGAACATAGACCCGTACCACCTCACCGGCCCTGGCAAGGCGCCGCTGCTCCCCCGGCCGGACTCCGTACAGCATCTGGTACTCAAACGGTCGCCGGTCAGACCCCTGCAGCGGTCCGACCGCTCGCCCGGCAAGCCGCCCTCCCACGGCCAGCTCGCCGGCGAGGCTCGCGGCCAGCTCGACCAGGGCCGGATCATGGGTGGCCACCATCGGATAACCCCGGCCCGCCATCAGAACCGCCAGGCACCGCGCGTAGGAGGCGTTCACCTCGGCCCGACGGATGTACGCGACCGAGGCCGGCTCGGCATAGGCGCCCTTGCACAGCCGCACCCGACCGCCCGCAACAGCGAGATCGCGACAGTCCGCCTCGGTACGCCGCAGGTACGCCTGGACGACGGCACCGGTTTCGTCGAACTCCCGGCGCAGCTCGCCGACAACGGTCAAGGTGGCGTCGGTGGTGGTGTGGTCCTCCATGTCGACGGTGACGCGCGTGCCGGCGTCGCGGGCCGCCTGGCACACCCGGAAGGCGAGGTCGCGAGCAAGCGAGGCATCCAGCCCCGCACCCAGTGCGGAAAGCTTGACCGACACCTCCGTCGCGGGTGTGAGCCCCGCGTCGGCCAGGGCGCGCAGCAGTTCGCTGTAGTCGGCGGCCGACTCCTCGGCCAGGTGACGGTCGGTCACATCCTCTCCGAGGAGATCCAGGGACACCCGCAGACCGGCGTCACGCAGACCGGCGGCGACCGTGACCGCCGCCGTGACGTCCTCGCCCGCGACGAATCGCGCGACCACCCCCCGGGTCAGCGGCGCGGTGGACACCAGCCGCCGGACCCGCGGATCACCTGAAGCCATCAGCAACGCTGTTCGCAGCACCGCTCAAGGATCCCGCAGAGCGCCCTCCAGGAACACGAGGACCACGGGGTTACCGACCCACCATCGGTAACCCCGCACGGCGACCAACCCATCCACCAGAGGCCCGGCGAATCGTTACGAAGCCGCCTCCCGGCCAGACCTCATCCCAGCCGACCCATCTCCCCGGCCAGGCCCGAAGGATGTGGATGCGGTGCTGTTGTGACAGCAGCGGATCCACATCCTTTCCCGTGACTGGTCACCTTCAGCATCATGGCGAAGCCCCCAACTCGCTCCGGTCCTTTTCCTTACCGATCATCACTGAATGATCGGTAAGCCCACCCCAGCGGCCAGCCCATCCGCCAGGGGTCCCCGAATCGTCGCGGAGCGACTATTCGGGGGAAGGCGGGCCACGACCAACACCGTGTGAAATGGCTCAGTGACCATACCGTCGGGGAAAACCTTCAGTAGCGAGCGCCGCTCGGCGTCCAGGAAGTCCTCCAGCCGATCTCCGATCGCCTGGACGTACGACTTCGAGCGCAGCCACAGCTCGTACCTGTCCAGCGGGAGCGTCCGGCTCCAGCGGCCGGACACCGTCACGACCTCGGTGAACAGGCCCGTCCAGCGCAGCTCGTCCGACCAGGGGCGGGTGCGGTAGGCGCGCTGGTAACCGGGACTCATCGCCTCCAGCCGCTGCTGTTGACGCTCCCACCAGCGTAGATCCTCGCCGTCGACGTCGTTCCACCAGAGCGCGAGCGCACCGCCGGGACGCAGCACCCGCGCCGCCTCGGCCGCGGCCACCGGCACCCGCACCCAGTGCCACGC
>NZ_CAAAFT010000455.1:0-2124 GCF_900634765.1 Candidatus Protofrankia californiensis
ACCCGACCGTGACCCCGGCCGTGACCCCCTGGCCGTGGCTCAGGGTGCGCGACCGCCCGCAGCCGCCGGGGCCGCCGCGAGATTGAGCCGGGTGAAGGCCAGGGCCTCGGCGAGATCGGCCTCCCGCTGCGCCCGGGATTCCGCCCGCCGGGTGTTGATCTCCACAACCACCGTCCCGTCGAAACCCCGGGCCGCGAGCCGTTCCAGCAGGTCGGCGCACGGCTGGTTGCCGCGTCCCGGCACGAGGTGCTCGTCCTTGGCCAGCCCGACCCCGTCAGCCATGTGCACGTGGACCAGTCGCTCGCCCAGCTCGTCGGCCATGGCGAGCGCGTCGGAGCGCGACACGCTCGTGTGCGACAGGTCCAGGGTGACGTGCCGGTAGTCGTCACCCATGGGTGACCAGGCCGGCGCGTACGCGGAAACCTCCCGCCCGCGGGCACGCAACGGGAACATGTTCTCGACCGCGAAGCGGACGGCCGTCTCGCCCGCCATCCTTTCGATGCCCTCGACGAAATCGCGGGCATAGTCACGCTGCCAACGAAACGGTGGGTGAACGACCACGGTCGGTGCATGCAGCGTCTCCGCGACGGTGCGGGCCCGTTGCAACTTCGCCCACGGTTCGACCCCCCACACGCGCTGGGTGAGCAGCAGGCACGGGGAATGGATGGCCAAAATCGGAATGCCGTGATAATCGACAAGCCGCCGCAGAGCCTCCGGATCCTGACTCACCGGGTCCGTCCACACCATGATTTCGACACCGTCATAGCCGAGCCGGGCAGCCATCTCAAAGGCCGCCGCCGTCGACTCCGGATACGTCGACGCGGTCGACAATGCAATCTTGGCTGAAGGAACCTGCGCGATGATCCGCCCGCTTCCACGAGGTGTGAGCAAGGTCGGGTATGCGGTGCCACGGGGCGAAACAGCGGAATCCGCTGTCGGCTGCCGCAAACCTGGGCCACGGCTGTCCGCGACCTCGGCATCCCCGAGCCGCGGCGCTGGGGTCGGCGCCTCGGACATCCTTCCAGAGTAGTGCCTGAGCGCGCAGGCCGGCGCCTCGCGCGAACCGGCCGGGGTCACGCGGAGGTCAACCAGTCCAGCCTGCGCAAAATGATGCCTTCCCGAAGCGCCCACGGGCAGATCTCGACCTCATCCAGGTTCAGCAGGTCGAGGGCTTCGGAGGCGACCACGGACCCGGCGGCCAGCTGGCCCGCGCGATCAGCCGACGCCCCCGGCAGATCACATCGTTCGGCGGCGGACATCTTGCACAGTCGCGTGGATATCTCGCGCAGCGCGTCCCGGCGCAGGACCCGGCGGACATATGGGCCGCGGCTGTAGGGTTCGGCACCGGCGATGCGGGCCAGGGAGCGGAAGGTCTTCGACGTCGCCACCGCCCGGGTGGGCTCGCCGACCACGTACAGCTTGGAGACGACCGGGGCGATCTGCGCCCGGACGTACCGCCGCAGGGCCGTGACCTCGGACCGCTTCGGCGGGTCGTTGGCGAACCAGTCACGGTTGAGCCGGCTCGCCCCCAGCGGCAGGGAGGACACGACGTCCGGGTCCTCGTGCATCCCGGCCGCGATCTCCAGGGACCCGCCTCCGATGTCGAGCGCAAGCAGGCGCCCGGCGCTCCAGCCGAACCAGCGCCGCACCGCCAGGAAAGTCAGCCGGGCTTCGTCCTGCCCCGGCAGGACGTCGAGGGCGACGCCGCTGGCAGTCCGCAGCCGGGCCAGGACGGCCTCGCTGTTGGCGGCGTCCCGCAACGCCGAGGTGGCGAACGCTACAAGATCGTCCACGCCGAGTTCGTCGGCACGTACGCTCATCTGAATGATGCATTCGGTCAGGATCCGCTCACCTTCGGCGGAGAGCGCTCCGTCGCCGTCGAGAAGCTCGACAAGCCTAAGTGGAACCTTCACGCTGGCAGCCGGCAGCGGCTGGCCGCCGACATGGGCGTCCACCACCAGCAGGTGCACGGTGTTCGACCCGATGTCGATCACACCGAGGCGTATCCGGCCGGTCGCGGGCGCAACGGCGACATGACCGACGACTTGATGGGTCAGGGGCTCCCGACGGCCGTCGGGACGGGTCAGGTCCGCCTGCGTCGCAGGCGGTTCACCGATCCCGGAC
>NZ_CAAAFT010000455.1:2452-4156 GCF_900634765.1 Candidatus Protofrankia californiensis
CCGCCGACGGGGGTCCCGACAGCAGAAGTCCCGACGGCGGGCTTCAGTGACATCGGACGCACGAACAGTCCACGCGCGCGACAACAAGCGAACCGTAAAAATCAGTCAAATCAGACAAAAAACGGGAAACGAGCGTCGCTGTCATCCCACGGCCAAGCTTCACGCATCCACTCCCGGTCGGTCGTGCATCAAGCCGGCTGCGACAGGTCAACACCGGCGTCCGGCGAACAACTATGACAGCGATCAGGCACTCACCGCGACCCAGCCGGACAGATCCTTCACCCGATCAAGGTATACGGTGATCGCCGGCGTCAGGCCGGAACATCGATCGAAAGATCATAATCGTGGCGAAAAAATTACAGTTGTGGTGCTGAGCAGACCACGGGCATCAGGGCTCGAACTTGTATCCCAGACCTCGGACGGTCACCAGGTGGCGCGGGCTGCCGGGCTCGTCCTCGATCTTGGTACGCAGGCGCTTGACGTGGACGTCGAGCGTCTTGGTGTCCCCGACGTAGTCCGCCCCCCAGACGCGGTCGATCAGCTGGCCGCGGGTGAGGACCCGGCCGGCGTTGCGCAGGAACATCTCCAGCAGCTCGAACTCCTTCAGGGGAAGCGGCACGGAGGTTCCGTCGACGGTGACGACATGGCGTTCGACGTCCATGCGCACCGGACCGGCCTCCAGCGTCGCCGTGACGCGTTCCTCGATCTCACCGCGGCGACGCAGCACCGCGCGGATACGGGCGACCAGCTCACGGGCGGAGAACGGCTTGGTCACGTAGTCGTCCGCACCGAGTTCCAGACCGACGACCTTGTCTATCTCGCTGTCGCGAGCCGTTAACATGATCACTGGAACGGTCGACCGCTGACGCAGAGCCCGGCAGACCTCCGTACCGGACAGGCCCGGCAGCATCAGGTCCAGCAGCACGAGATCGGCACCGTGCCGCTCGAACTCGGCCAACGCGGTCGGCCCGTCAGCGGCCACCGCGACGTCGAACCCCTCCCGTTCCAGCATGAACGACAACGCGTCCGAGAACGACTCCTCGTCCTCCACGACCAACAGGCGGGTCACGCGTCACACTCCTTCGTCATCGTTGTCATATCCGCGCTCGACGTCGGCGTCGGCCAGCAGCAGAGGCAACCTGATCGTGAAAGTCGATCCGGCGCCCTCGGAACTCCACACGCCCACGCTTCCCCCGTGGTTCGTCGCGACGTGCTTCACAATCGCCAGGCCCAGCCCGGTACCGCCGGTACCGCCGGTCGCACGGGACCGCGCCGGGTCGGCCCGGTAGAAGCGCTCGAACACCCGCTCCAGGTCCTTCTCGGCGATCCCGATGCCCTCGTCGGCAACCGAGAGCTCCACGGTGTCGCCGGAGCGCCGGACACCGACGACGACCCGGGTCCCCGGCGGGGAGTAGTTGACCGCGTTGTCCACAAGATTCGCCAGCGCGGTGACGAGCTGCCCCTCGTCCCCGCTGACCACGAAGTCGCTGTCACCGATCACCGCGACGATGATCTCGCGGGCCGAGGCGGTCAGCCGGGTGCGGTCCAACGCCTCGGTCAGCACCACCGACACCTGTACCGGCCGGGGATCCGGCCTCGGGTCCGCGCCCTGCAGCCGGGACAGATCAATGATCTCCTGGACGAGGCGCGCCAGCCGGGAGGACTCGTGCGTCATCCGGGAGGCGAACCGCCGGACGGCCACCG
>NZ_CAAAFT010000455.1:4181-6307 GCF_900634765.1 Candidatus Protofrankia californiensis
CGGGACAGATCAATGATCTCCTGGACGAGGCGCGCCAGCCGGGAGGACTCGTGCGTCATCCGGGAGGCGAACCGCCGGACGGCCACCGGATCGTTGCTGGCCGCGGCAACAGCTTCGGCAAGTAGGTGCAGCGCACCGACCGGGGTCTTGAGCTCGTGGCTGACGTTCGCCACGAAGTCACGGCGGACCGCCTCCACCCGGCGAGCCTCAGTGAGATCGTCGATGATCACGGCGACGTGGCCGTCCGGGCCCAGCCGCGAGGTGCGGGCCCGCACGGCGAACGCCTGCTGATCGGGGCGGGGGCGGGTCAGCGGCGGCTCGGGGCGAGGCGGCAGGTCGAGCTGCTGGTCATGGTCGACGCCGTCCCCGCGCGTCCGACCGGCCAGGTCGCTGAGCTCGGCCAGGCCCAGGCGGCCGTCGACGATCACCCCCATGGCGCGGGCTGCCGGGTTGGCCAGCACCACCACGCCGTCGGCGTCCAGGACGACCAGCCCGGACGGGAGTCCGTCGACGAGGCGCCGGATAAGGCGCGAGGGCAGCGCCGCGTGGGCGGCAGTCGGCGGGTTCGCGGCCGCGCCATCGCGGATCCGCTGCCGCGGGGACACAATCGTACTGTCGCCCGTCCGGGTTGCGGACGCACCCCGACCCGGCAGGACCGGGCCCGGCGGGACCGGACCCGAGGATGCCGGACCGGAACGGGTCGCGGAGCGCTCCCCGTCGGCGTGCAACCCCGGCCCGGAGACCCCGAAGCCGGATTCCCGCTCGCCCGCACCCTCGCCCACGGCCGAATGGTAGGTGGCTGGCAGCAGCCTGAGGGTGTATCAACCTAACCAATGCCGATAGTCGTCAGGAGTTCATCCGGCCAACAGAGACTGTTCACCGGAGGGCGAGCACCGCCGACCATCGTTGATCGCGGCAGGGTATGCGCGGCGTTCGGGGTCGTATGTACAGGAGCAATCGCTGTTCGCCCTCACCTCATAACCACCTCATAACCACCTCATGACGCGTCGAAAGCCCGAGCGGCAGCTTCCTTCCGGGCAGCCGACGCCGGCTCGCAGTGCCGGGAGCCGGCACGTGCGTGGTCGCGCTCCAAGCGACCTGGACCTGCGGCAGCGCGAAAAAAACACGATCGCGCCGCCTTCGGCCATCCCCAACCTGCCCTGTTGTGATCCGATGGGCTGGCAACCGCTACACACACGAAGGAGCCGTCCGTGCGGGACGCCTTCCACGACGAGCTCGAGAGCATCAACTCCTCACTCGTCGAGATGACCAACCTGGTCGCCTCAGCAATGGCGCGAGCGACAACTGCGCTTCTCGACGCCGATCTGCAACTCGCCGAGGGCGTGATCACGGCCGATGAGACCGTGGACCTGCTGCGCAACGAAATCGAGGAAAGATCCTTCGATATCATGGTGCGCCAGCAGCCGGTCGCCACCGACCTGCGGACGATGGTCACGACGCTTCGCATCGTGGCCGACCTCGAACGCATGGGTGATCTCGCTCTGCACGTCGCCAAGGTGGCCCGCCGTCGCTATCCCGGACGCGCCGTCCCGCCGGAGCTGCACTCGACCCTGCTGGAGATGGGCCAGGTCGCGCAGCGCATCGTCGCCAAGGCAGGGTCGGTCATCGCGGGCCACGACGCCGCTTTGGCCAAGGAGCTGGAAAGCGACGACGACACCATGGACGCCCTGCACCGCAAGCTCTTCCACGTGCTGCTGGAAACGGAATGGACCTACGGCATGGAGGCTGCGATCGACATCACCCTGTGCGGTCGCTACTACGAGCGTTACGCCGACCACGCCGTGTCGGTCGCCCACCGGGTGATCTACCTTGTCACCGGGAAAAGATTCTGACCAGGTAGCCACGTCGGGCTCCGCGGACGCCGTGACCTACGTGACGCCGCGACGCACGGCGCCGGACGAGCAGGCAGCAGGCGTCCTCGTCGCCGAACCCAAGGCAGTCACCGAACCCAAGGCACCCGGGAGGCTCGCCGAACCGAGGAAGTGAGCCCACGGCGGCGGGCCCGGGGAGCCCGGCAGGCCCGAGAAGCCGACCGGACATGCCGACCGGTACCCGGCGGCGGCATGTCCACGCCCACAGCGTCCGCTACCTTCTTCTTACGTCCA
>NZ_CAAAFT010000455.1:6601-8581 GCF_900634765.1 Candidatus Protofrankia californiensis
CTTCTTACCTGGCGTCCGCTACTTCTTACCTTGTGCGGCCACGGCGGCGGCGGCCCTTGCCGCCTCCTCCGGATCCAGATATGCCGAACTCACCACACGCAGATCGCCGTCCAGCTCGTAACACAGCGGGATGCCGGTGGGGATGTTCAGGCCGGCGATGTCGCTGTCGCTGATCCCGTCCAGATGTTTGACCAGCGCGCGCAGCGAGTTGCCGTGGGCCGCGACGAGCACGACCTTCCCGCGCCGCAGATCCGGCACGATCGCGTCATACCAGTACGGCAGCATCCGGACCACCACGTCCTTGAGGCACTCGGTTGTCGGGATGACATCCGGCGGCAGGTCGGCGTAGCGCTCGTCCACACCACTGACCTGACCGGACCCGATGGGCGGCGGTGGCGTGTCATAGGAACGGCGCCACAGCATGAACTTCTCCTCGCCGTACTCGGCGAGTGTCTCGGCCTTGTTGAGCCCCTGCAGGCCGCCGTAGTGCCGTTCGTTCAGGCGCCAGGAGCGGTGCACAGGGATCCATGTCCGTCCAGCCGCGTCGAGCGCGATCCAGGCGGTGCGGATCGCCCGCAGCAACAGCGACGTGTGCACCACGTCCGGCAGCGCACCCGCGTCGCGGAGCAGCTCACCGCCGCGGGTTGCCTCCTTGAGGCCCTTTTCGGAAAGATCGACATCCACCCAGCCGGTGAACAGGTTTTCTCGGTTCCACGTGCTCTCGCCGTGGCGGAGCAGAACGAGCGTCGGCATGACTTCGATCCTGCCGTAACCCACCCGCCCGATGCGGCTGGATCGGGCGTGGCGGACTTACCCGGGACGCCTTCGGAGCCGATTCGACCTGAACGTGCAGTCCTTCACCGCTGCATGCCGGTACACCCGACCCCGATCAACCGGTCCGGATGAACCAGACCGGATCGACCACGTCAAAAAGAGACCTCCGGGCGCTTCCACCGCCCACAGCAGGGACGACGGGCCGTCGGGACCAGCGACGACGCCCGGAGGTCCGGTGCCTGTCTGGTTCTCGCCGGTGCCGGTGCCCGCAGGTCACCCGGCAGGGTGAGGACCACAAGACCGGCTAGCGGACAGTCACCTCACGAGTCCGTTTATCACACAAAACTGGACCACCTCCCTTCTCGTGTACGGACAACGCTACGGTGGCCCAGGCGGACTCGGCAACCGCTTTTCCCCCACCAAGCGCCAGGGCGTTCCAAGCGGGTCCCGTACGGTGCGAAGTGACGGATGCGCAACGATCGATCCTGGGGTTCGGGCAGTCACGGCAGCAGTGCAGCGGGGTACCGTCGGCTCGATCGAAGATCTACCGAACAGACCCTAGACTGTTCCCATGGCGGTGGACGTCGCGGGTGGCCGGGAGGGCCAAAGGCGGCGTGATCATGCCTCTGGCACACTGCCAGAGGCCCAGGTCTCCGGGTCAGTAGAGGGTAACTGGCAGACGCAGCTGCGTTCCCGGGGCTACCGTCTCACGCCGCAACGCCAACTGGTTCTCGAAGCAGTCGCCCGGCTCGGCCATGCCACCCCCGAGGAGATCGTCACAGAGGTCCGCCGCACCGCGGGCGGGGTCAACATCTCGACGGTGTACCGCACCCTGGACCTTCTCGAGGAACTCGAGCTTGTCTCGCACGCCCACCTCGGTCACGGCGCGCCGACCTACCACGCTGCCAGCCTCGCCGAACACGTCCATCTGGTCTGTGGAAGCTGCGGCAAGGTACAGGAGATCCCTTCAGACGTACTGGCCGACCTGGTCACCCGGCTGCGGGACGACCTCGGCTTTTCCGTTGACGTCAGCCACGTCGCACTTGCCGGCCGGTGCGGGAACTGTACGGACCCGGGTTCTGGTTGAACAGTCCATGACCGCCGATTCCACCGCCACGCCCGCAACCGGCGCCCAGCCGCTCGTGCCCGGCGACCCGGGCGACGGCCCCCGTTACCGCTCACCGCTACTGGCCGTCGCCGACGCTG
>NZ_CAAAFT010000456.1:0-3440 GCF_900634765.1 Candidatus Protofrankia californiensis
GTCAGTCGGTGGCCAGGGGCAGGAGCCGGGCGAAGGTAACGCCGGCATCGCGGGATTCGTAGATCCCGTCTGTGGTGGCGGCAAGCACGTGGTGTGCGTCGACGGCGGTGAACGCCTGCGGCTGGCCGCCGGGAATCGTGGAGATCCGCGTCCACGTGGCACCGGTGTCAGCGCTCATGCTGAGAGTGCCGGCCGGGTCCACCCCGTATAGCGTCGTCATCGCCGGCCAGGCGAGGAACACCTGCACGGCGCTGCTGCGGGGCAGGGCGAAGCTCCGGCCGCCGTCGGTGCTGGCGGCCACACCCCGCTCGGTGGTGGCCAGCACCGTGGTCAGGTCAGCCGGGCTGGCCACGACGTCAGCGGCGGCGATCCGCGCCCGCCTGTCCCAGGTGGTCTTATCGGTGCTGGTACGCAGGGTGGCGGCGGTGGCGTCGTAGCCGTACACGGTCCCGTGGGCATAGTCGAGGGCGTGGAAGTCGGCCTGACCGGCCAGGGAACGCTGGTGCCAGGTCGTGCCCGCGTCGGTGGACTCGATCAGCCCGACGTTCGACGGGCCGCCGGTGCCGGGGGCGGGATGCCCGCTGGCGAGGAACATGTTGGGACCGGCCACGGTGAAACCCATGAAGTCGTCGCGTGCCGCACCGACCAGGTGTGCGGTGCCCTGCTCGATGCGGAACAGGCCGTGGTGGGTGGCGATGTAGACCGCGTTGTCGGCCGGGTTGACGCCGAGCCCGTGCACGTGGCTGATCTGCCCGCCCTGCCCGCTGTCCTCGGTGGACGTACCGCTCCCGCAGGCCACCAGCAGGACGGCTGCGGCGAGGGCAGCAGCGACCTGGAGGGCGGCGGTGAGGCGCCGGCGTGGGAACGGAACGGTCATCGACGTCTCCAGACGGTTCGCGAGGCCACCGGACCTCACCCAACTATCTCCTATGCGGCTTAGTATTCGCTTCCGGGTGAGCCGCGAGGTGGATGTGGGGGTGCGGTGCGCACGTTGATCCGCCTGGTGGGGCTGGTGGTGACCGGCCTGGTGCTGCTCGTCGTGATGGCCGGACCCGCGTCGGCGCATGCCACGCTGCTGTTCACCGGTCCGGCCGCGGACGGCACCGTCCCGGACGGGCCGGGTGCGCTCACCCTCATTTTCGACCAGCCCGTTACTGTGACGGGCAGTTCGGTCCGGCTGTTCGATGCCGACGGCCGGGCCGTGCCGACCGAGCGGGCCGGCGTCGGTGACGGCGGGCGGAGCGTGACCGCTGCCGTGGATCAGCGGGTGGGTGGCGGGGTGTACACCGTGGCCTGGCAGGTGGTCGCCGGCGACGGCGATGTGATGGGCGGTGAGTACCGGTTCGCCGTCGGTCCGGCCGCCTCGACCCTCGGCAACGGGCAGACCAGCTCGGCCACTAAGGGGGTGGGATGGGTCACCGTGTTGCGGTGGCTGCTGTTCGTCGCCCTCGCGTTGTATCTGGGTGGGCTCGCCGGGCAGCGCCTCACCCACCACCACCGTGATGAGACCACACCCGACCCGCCGCGGCCATGGCTGCTGCCGGGCGCGCTCGCCGGGCTGGTAACCACGCTCGGTCTGGCCGCGCTGCTCGTCGGGGACGGCTCACCGATCCGGGGCCTGGCCCGGCTGACCCCCGCCGCGCTGCTGGAGACCGGTCCGGGCAGGCTCGCCGCGGTGCAGGTCGCCGGGTTCGCCCTCGCCGTACTCGCCGTGCTGGCGCGCCGGGCCGGGTGGGGTGCCGTGCCGGTGGGCGTCGTGGTGGTGGCCGAGGCGCTGCGGGCGCACCCGCAGGGACGCCAGCCCGGCTCAGGCGCGCTGCTCACCGCCGTGCACCTGGTCGCGGTCGCCGTGTGGGTCGGCGCGCTGGTGCAGGTGCTGCGCACCCTGGCCGTCTGGCGGGGCCGGCCGGGTGTCGGCCGGGTGCTGCTGGGGGCCTACGCCCGGCTGGCGCTGTGGCTGCTCGCTTTGGTGGTCGCGACCGGCGGGCTGTCCGCGCTCGTGCTGGTCCCGCTGAACCGGGTGGTCACCACCGGCTACGGCCAGCTCCTCCTAGTCAAGATCGCGCTGGTGGTGGTTGCAGCGGTGCTGGCCCTGACCGCACGATGGCACCTGCGCCGGGCCGCGGCCGCGCACGACGGCGGCCCACCCCGACCGGCGCGGCTGGAGGCGGGGGTGCTGGTGGGCGTCCTCGGCCTGTCCGGGCTGCTCACCGCGCTCCCCACTCCCACCGACCCCAAGGCACCGTTGCCGTTCGCCCCGCCGGCCGCCGGCCCGGTGGTGCCGGCCGGTACCCTCGCCGGGCAGATCGGGGTGGCGGTCCGGGCCAGTGACGGCCAGCTCGTTGTGCAGCTGTCCACCCCCGATGCCACCGGCGAACCCGCGGCCAGCCAGGCCGACTACCAGATGTCCGCAGCCCTCGCCGACCCCGACGGCCCCAGCCGCACTCTCACCCTGCGCGGATGCGGTAGCGGATGTTTCACCGCCCCGGTCGGCTGGCCGGAGGGCACCAGCCGGCTCACCCTCACCGCCGCCGCGGACGGCTGGACGGGTGGGAGGACGAGCCTGGCCGTGGCCTGGCCACCCCGGCCGGACCCCGAGCTGCTGCGCGAGGCGGTTGCGGCCATGCGCCAGGTGGGCCAGTTCACCCTGCACGAGCGGGTGACCAGCGACACCAGCCGCGGCCTGGGCACACCGTCGGCGCTGTCCCTGTCGGGCGCCCGTTTCCTGGACAGCGAGCCCTACGGCAGCGGCCAGGCCCCGGTCACCACCCGGCTGGACAGCACCGACGGTCAGACCCGGCTGGCCCTGGCCTACCCCGCCGAAAGCCTTCAGATCGAACTCGCTCTCGCCCCCGACGGCAAAATCATCCGGGAGGTGCTGGCCGCCCCCAAACATCTGATCACCCGTAGCTTCGTCTACCCCGACCATGACGCCCCCTGACCGGCGGGAACCTCGAGCGGGCTCGTCCCGGATGACAGATCGGTCAAGGGGCGCAAGCCGCAGCCGGCCAACGGTGTCGCCGACGCTCCCGCGTCCAGGGGTGATGCTTGATGTGATCGCGGAGGGCTATCCGGTTGTCGATTCGGCGAGGAGCTGGGAAAGGACGGGTCGCAGGTCGTCGGAGGCGACGGTGTTGAGGAAGCGGGCAGCGACGCGGCCGCGGCGGTCCAGCACGAGCGTGCTGGGGATCGTCGTCGGTGGTAGGACCCGCAAGCGGACCAGCAGGCTGGCGGACGGGTCGTACAGGCTCGGGTACGGTACGTGGTAGTCGCGGACGAACGCCTGCGCGGCCCCCAGGGAGTCGCGGATGTTGATACCGAGGAAGGCGACGCCTTGGGTGTGGGTCTGCGCATACACCTCGACCAGCCCGGGGGTTTCCGCCCGGCACGGCGCGCACCACGACGCCCACACGTTGACGACCACGACCGTGCCCCGCAGT
>NZ_CAAAFT010000457.1:0-4116 GCF_900634765.1 Candidatus Protofrankia californiensis
ATCCCCCGGCGACGATGGCCGGGCCGGTGGCCGACCCTCAAGCCTCGCCGGCACCTTCGTTGTGCTCGGTTGCAGCGTCTTCGCTGCCCTTTTCGGCGACGGCTGGAGACTATGTTGTCATCAATCCCGTATGACTTTGAAGCATCCTTCGGCACGGCGGCTGTGTCACCGTCCTGTCGACCACCACCGGCTGTCAGCCGGGCGTTCGCGGTGGGCCGGGGCGGGGAACGGGATGCCGTTCACCGGTATGTGGTCGGCCGGTCAGCGGTTTGCGTCCCGGGCGTAGCGCATGGCCTGCATGGTGCCGATCTCGCTGGTCTGGGAGGTGATGATGGTCTGAGCGATCCCGCGCACGTCCGGGTGGTCGGAGCAGCGGTCGAGCAGAGCTTGGGCCATCGCCACCCCCGCCCGATGGTGGGCGATCATGAGTTGGAGGTAGAGGATCTCGGCGTCGCGGCCGTGCAGCTGGGTGAGCCGTTGCAAGTCGGCTGCCGTCGCCATGCCGGGCATCCCCGGACCCGCGGACGATGTGCCCTGGCCGTGGCCGCTCATCCCACCGGTGGTGTGGCCGGCCGGTGTGTCACCACCCGCGGCGGTGGTCATCCAGGCCAGCGCGGGTCCGGTCCCGGTCTGCGGCAGACCCCACTGGACCAGCCAGGCGAACATCTGCCCGATCTGGTGCTGCTGGCCCAGCGCGACGTCGTAGGCGAGGACACGCACCTCGGGGTCGGTCGTCCGGTCACGCACGATCATCGACATGGTGACCGCCTGCCTGTGGTGGGTTTGCATGTCCCGGGCGAAACCCGCTTCGGCGCTGGTATCAGCCGGTACCGGCTCACCCGCGTCAGCCGTGAGCCGGCCAGCCGCGAACGCCCCGGCCGCGACGAGGAGGAGCACCAGGACGAGGACGGTGGGTCGGCGGCGAGGACCCGTCGTGGCCGGGGCGGTGTCCGGGCCGGCCACGACGGTCGCGGCGGGGCCGGCCGGGTCGGGATCGGGCCGCTGCGGGGGTGGGTTCACCGCATGCTTCCGCTGCCTGTCCGCGAGCCGGAGGCGTCGACTCCGCCGGTGCAGGGGGCGCCCGGTTCGGGTGCTTGCTGGCCGAGCCGGTAGGCGCGGACGAACTGGACCAGCCTGGGGTCGTCGGCGCCGGTGAGCCTGAGCTGCCTGCCCCAGGCCGACGCCACCACCGGCACCGGCAGGTCCGGGTACGGCGAGAGCAGCGTGTAGGTGTCGGGCAGCACCGCCCGCAGTGCCGCGATATCGGCGGCGGGCAGGTCCCGGCCAGGACCTGCCCGACCCACACGTACCGCGGTCAGCGGTGCTTTGGAGGATCATGATCGGAAGGCTGTCACCGTCGGCAACTGCTTTTAGCGGAAAACCGGACAAGTATAAAAAATGATCTTATACTTGTAGCGATATGATCTCTTTCTGTATCCCGGTGGAGCTGACATGACCGAGTCCGGAACACCGCGGCACGTCCTGACCTTCTGCGGCAAGTGCAGCTGCGGCTACCCGGAGCTGTTCGTCGACCACGACGCGGCGGCGGAACGGCGCATCATCTTGACGGACGATTTCGGCCAGCGCATCCAGATGAGCGTGGAACAGCTCCAGGTCATCATCGACGAGGCCCGCACGGGCCGAATCACGTCGCTGGTCGACACTGAGCTCACCGCTGGCGTGGCCTGAGCGTGCGCTTCGCGACATCCGGCCCCCCGCGCGACCGCTCCGCGCTCGACCACGGACGTGGAGCATAACGGGGACGTCGGATGACGCACCAGCATGGGGAGACGGGGCATGCCCTGCACCTGGCCGGTCCGGTGGCCGTCGTGGCGTGTCTCGCCTCGGCCGCCGTCGCGCTGTTCCACCTCCGGCTGCTGGTGCGGGCAGCTTCTCACCGGGGGCAGTGGTTCCTGCCCGCCGAGACCGGGCATGTGGCGGTGGCGGCGGGCATGGCGGTCATGTTCGCCGGACCCCTATGGATGACGTCCTCGGCGCTGTTCGCCGCCGCCTACCTGGGCCTGGCGCTGGCCGTCCTGGTCCTGCTCCTGGTGCATCCGGTCTGCCGCATCCCGTCGCTGTGGTCGTCCTGCTCGATGCTGGTCGTCGAGGCGTTGGCGATGGCCTACATGTCCGGTGCCGGTGGACGCCCGGTCGGTGACCTCACCGGCTGGTTCGTGGTCGTCTTCGCGGGCGCGGGGCTGGCCGCGGTTGGCGGGCTGCTGGTCCGTCGGGTCGCGCCGGCGTGGGCGGGTGCCGCGCCGGTCGCACCGGTCGGCACTCGGCTGGTGATGTACGCCGGGATGATGCTGATGCTTGTGTATTGAGGGACACCGTCGGCGTGGATCCGCGGCAGGCGCACACCTCGCGTGGCCACGTTCCCGCTTCGACTACCCTGCGTGAAAAGGGTTTCAACGGTGAGGCCCGGCGATGTTGTAGGAGCACGGATGACGGCGCTGACGGTGCAGGTACCCGACATCAGCTGCGGCCACTGCAAGGCTGCGATCGAGGAGGTTGTCGGGCGGGTGCCGGGCGTCACCGGGGTGTCGGTTGACGTGGATTCCGCCTCCGTACAGATACAGCGCAACGCGGACGCGGACATCCGTGCGATCGAGGCCGCGATCGTCGATGCCGGCTACACGGTCGGAGCGGTCGTCGGGGTGTGAGCGGCTCACGATCCCCGGCGGCCGAGGCACTTTCGGGCATCGGTCAAGCCGTCGTATCCGGATGTCGACCTCCCGCGGGTACGCCGGTGCCTCGGCTGTTGCGCAACCGCTACGACGCCCTCAGCACATGTGCGCGCCGAGAGCAGCACTCGTCGTGAGCGCGGTAGCCGCACTGCTACGGCCGGCGCGGGCTCTGGGGGCATAGTGGGCCCGTCTGGACTAACAAACGCGATCTGAAGTCCACGGCGGACTTTACCCGGGCGAGACGGTGCGCGGCTCGCGGAGCCCCGGTTTCGCCGTTCAGGTACCCATCGGCCGATCGTGACTATTCGGTCACATGCGATGTCCTGAGTCCACTCTGCCTGCGCCGTGTCGGCCGGTGCCTTTCCATGACGGATCGATGATCATCGTATTCGGCTCACGGAGCGCCTACGTCTTGGAAAGCGTGTCTGATAGACGTCGATGTTGGTTCGGTGATGGATATCGCCCGAGGAACTGAACCGTCAGGTGGACCTGCTCGTTGGAGGCACTCAGGGTGTGCCCTCTGCACCGACGCCGCCTTCAGCACCGTTGTGGGCATTCTGCCCCCGTGCGCCGCCTCCGACGCACCGGACCCTAAGAGCCCGGAAATAAATAAGTAGGATTCTTGCAGGCCCATGACCTGGACAGATGGCGCCAGATGGTTCTAGTTAATTAATTCCTGGCTCTAACCGAGATGATGTGGATATGACGCCCAGCGGCCATCTGTGCGGCCCGAACTCATCCGCAGGCGCCGGGCAGCACCACTAGCGATCTTTAGTTGTTAGAACAGCAGCCGCTCTCGCGCCACTTTCCCGAGCATCGCCTACCTCCGCGCCGCAACGCTGTCCCGGTTAGTGGCGGTGCTGGCCCTGGACGCACGCCGGCACCTGCGCCGCACCCGCCCGCGACAGCGGTTCATCCCACGACACACCGGACCGACGGCACCCGGTCACCTGCGCCACGATCACGGGAAGGCCGGTAACCCACGCAGCTGGCTGTCTGCCGGTAGTGTCCCGCCGCCGGCCACCCGAACCACCGCCGCGTGATCCTGGCGGGCTATCCGGTTGTCGATTCGGCGAGGAGCTGGGAAAGGACGGGTCGCAGGTCGTCGGGGGCGACGGCGTTGAGGAAGCGGGCAGCGACGCGGCCGCGGCGGTCCAGCACGAGCGTGCTGGGGATCGTCGTCGGTGGTAGGACCCGCAAGCGGACCAGCAGGCTGGCGGACGGGTCGTACAGGCTCGGGTACGGCACGTGGTAGTCGCGGACGAACGCCTGCGCGGCTCCCAGGGAGTCGCGGATGTTGATACCGAGGAAGGCGACGCCTTGGGTGTGGGTCTGCGCATACACCTCGACCAGCCCGGGGGTTTCCGCCCGGCACGGCGCGCACCACGACGCCCACACGTTGACGACCACGACCGTGCCCCGCAGC
>NZ_CAAAFT010000458.1:0-2916 GCF_900634765.1 Candidatus Protofrankia californiensis
ACCGACGCCGGACACGCCTTCTCGGCGGCGTCTACCCGGCGCTGACGGCGCTCGTTGTCATGGCCACCGCCAACCACTATCTGATCGACATCCTGGCCGGCTGGGCAGCCCTCAGCCTGGCCGCCCTGATCGTGTGTCTTGCCCGTCACCGGCCACGGCCAGCACCACCACACGACACGCCCACGGTGCGGGCACCGTCCAGTCTCTCCCCGGAGGTCATGCCGACCAGCGACGTCAGTGACCAACGGAGAACGACAGACCCGCCGGACCGGCTCACGACCGACGATGACGGGTCTGAGCACGCAAACCCCCCACAGCGGATCGCGACGTCGGTCCCGACGCTGATCGCGATGATGATGCCCGGCCCGCCGCGCCGAGACCCGCAGGGCGGGTCCGCCCGCCGACAAAGCGATCATATTCGGCGCCGGGCACAACCGCGACATAGAAGATCATCCGGTTGTGGTCCACGCCGCAGAACTCCGCGCACCGGCCTTTGAACGTGCTGGTCTTGCCGATCGTCACCGCAAGCTGGTTCATCCGGCCGGGGATCATGTCCCGCTTGAACAGAGACGCTGGCATCCAGAAGGATGCGGATGACATCCGGGGTACTGGCAGGACAAACCGGATCGAACGTCCCTGCGGCAGCATCAGCACGGCCGGCTCACCCGACCGGCCGATCACCTCCAGCGGCGCAGTGCTGTTCGCACCGGTGCCCGGATAGCGGAACTGCCAGTTCCACCGGAAGCCGATCACATTGATGGTGACGTCCGGCCTGCCCGACATCTTGTTGATCTCGATCTCGTCGCGGGCGGTGTAGGAGAACAGGCCTGCGACGATGACCAGGGGGAGGACCGTGTACAGCACCTCCACCGGCAGGTGGTACCGGATCCGTCGGGGAGTGCGCGTCTCCGCGTTTGCGAAACCTCACCACCGCATAGAAGATCAACAATCAGACGGTCACGCCGACGGCCAGCGCGGCGATGACCGAGCCTCGCCACAGGTTCAGTACCCGCGGCGCAAGGTTCGTGATTCGTTCGGGAAAGCCGGAAGTCGGGGCAACGCAGCCCGCGGTCGCCAGCAGCAGCGCCAGGGACACGCCGACAGGCAGCTGTCGGCCGCGTCCACCGACGCATCGGCGGGCACACTCATGACCGTTCCCGTAGGGCGGGGTCTGTGTGGAAGCAGGCACATCGGGGGCGGCACTCGGTCTCGCGATTCGGGTGGACCAGCCTTTCCGTCTGCATCGCGGGAACGGCGCAGAATCCGGAACCATCGCGGGCCCCCTCATGCACACCCGGGCGTGGGTCGCGCTGCGGCGGGAGGCCCACCGCACCTACGACACCACTGCGGCCGCGGGGTTCGCCATCTGAGAGTGGCAGTCAGCTTGGCCCGCTCAGAGCCGGTCGACCGGGTCGGCCTGTCCGAGATGCCGGCGGGCCTTGAGGATGGCCACCTCCTCCCGGAGTCTGCGAAGCTCCTCGTACTGCTCGGCCACCCGGCCAGGGGTGGCGCAACTGTTCGACTGCTCACCCTGGATCCCGCCACGGCTGCGACGCATCATCAACAGCATCGACAGTGGGCAGGCTAGTACCGCGAGTAGTGGCACCGCGGACCAGAAGGTGCGCGGGGCGGCCAGGAGCACCACGCCCGCGGCGACGGCCAGTCCGATCAGCACCTTCTTGTTGAAGCAATGCACAAGCGGCTCCTCAATCACCCAGCTCCTACTATCCTACTATGTAGGATAGTAGGAGCTGGGTCTCTCGTCATTGCCAGCAGCCCGTGAATCGCCGGACTGGCGGCCGATCGGCGGAGGTTCGCGGTGGCCGCGCTTGTCACGACCGGCGACACAGAAGATCGCAATCCGTTGACCGTCAGACGTTGACCTTCGCTGCACCGTCAGTCGCCCACACCCGACGGTTCGATCGGCGTGAAGACGTCGACCTGGCCCGCGCGGGCAAGGGTGAACGTCACCACCACGGTGCCGCCAATGATCAGTGGGGCCGCGCCGGGCAGCGCCACCCAGACCCCTCCTGGGGTGAGCGCGACCGTCCCGCGTGCCGGCACCGGCAACATGTCGAGCGGTGAGCTCCTGGCGTCGGTCCCGCCACGCTCCAGACGGGTCTCGGCGCTGACGTTGCTACGCACCGCCGTCACGGTGTCCGCAACCGCGCCGTCGTTGCGGATCGTGAGGTAGATCCGGGTGGGGGTGCCCGCCCCGGCCGGCACGACCCGTGCGTCCGCGATCGTGATCGGACCCTGGCTCGCCCGTCCCCGTTGCACCGTCGATGTCGCTGTCGGCAGATCACTGATCTGGGCTGAGCGTGAGTCGTTCGTAGCGCATCCGGTGACCCCAAGGGCAACAATCAGACAGGCGACGATCAAGGATCGGTGGACACGCATGCTCAGCACGACCCACCTCCGGTGGACAGCTGCATACCGATCGCACCCCGCGACCAGGCGGCGCAGCCCAGCCACGGCTCCCGCCACACCCCGCCCGCGACGGCGATGTGAGTCCCCGTCCTCGTACCCGACAGCGCCTTCCCGGCGCGCTGCAGCGAGCGCTCCCACATCGCCTTCTGCCCACCGGCCCCATCTACGATGTTCCATCGTAGCCAGTTCGATCTCGGAATTCCCGTCGGCTACCAGCATGTGGACCCGAGATGCCGACCTTGATCTTTTCCATCTGGCGCGCGAGCAGGGGCGGCGAGCGGGCTCGAGATTGGTGGCGTTTTCGACGGCCGCCGAGGAGTTTGTCGAACACCAACCGGTCCGGAAGCCGGGACCGTGTCCCGGGTAGGGCGACCTGGCCGGCGTGGACGTAACTAGTCAGCGCGGGGGTGCAACCCAGCCAGAATGACTGTGACGAGCCGGCGGACTGCGGCCTTGGACGGCAGGCTGCTGGCTGCGGTGAGGGCG
>NZ_CAAAFT010000459.1:0-2195 GCF_900634765.1 Candidatus Protofrankia californiensis
CCACCAGACGCAACTGATCACAAAAGTCGGGTTGGAGTACTAGCAGGCGTAGCGGCAGAGACGACATTGTCCAGTCCCGATCTCAGCGGGCTGAGGAGCCCATCCGCCGTGGTCCATACCGGTGCCGCCCTGCTGCTGTTGCTCGTGGCCACGACGCTGTCGGTGTACAAACCGCGGGGTATGACCCGGTACGGGCGGCGGAAGCAGCACGAGCAGCGTGCGGTGGTGCAAGCCGTAGACGCAGCGACTCCTGCTCGGCCTCGACCGAGCGAACCCGCGGACGATCCGGGAAGCCCAGGACCCCGAGATCACGACCATGGCGGGGTGGCTGCGGGGCTGGGGTAAGCCCACGACCAGCCCGGACAACGGCGGCCACGCCAGCGGTCACGACATGGGTTCGGCGTCGGCTACTGCCATGCCGGGCATGAGCCGGACGATGACATGGCGATGCTGAAGGACGCCGGCGGTACCGCGTTCGACCGCATGTTGCTCACGATGATGGTCGAGCATCGCGAAGGTGCGGTCAGCATGGCCACGGCCGAGTTGCGTGACGGCCAGTATGGGCCAGCCAAGCAGCTTGCGCAGAGCATTCAGAGCAGCCAGTCAGAAGAGATCGCGGCGATGAAGACGTTGCTCGGGACAATCTGAGCCGAGGCAGCCGGCGGCGGCGTCAGGTTTCGATAGGGCTGTCGGCGGCACGGCAAAGCCCTCCGCCGTGTCGCCGGCAGCGCGGTGGCCCGCTTCCGCCCGCGCGCGAGACGCGTTTTCCTCGATTCGGTGCAGCGGGCCGCCCGGGCGTTTACAGGACGCGTCCCACAGAATAGGAGCTCGTCCAGATCGTCTGGAGTTTCACCACGTCACCGGTTTTCGGCGCCGCCCATATCTTGCCGTCACCGGCGTAGAGACCCATGTGGTAGATATTGCCCGGCTCACCAAAGAAGATCAGATCGCCGACCTGTTCGGAGCCGCGCGCTACACGCGCGGTGGCCGCGTACTGCTGGTTGGTTGTTCGGGGAAGGGATCGGCCGAGCTGCTTGAACACATACTGAATTAAACTGGAGCAGTCAAAGGAGTACGGGCCGGTAGCGCCGTAGACATACGGTTTGCCGGCTTGTAATGAGGCGAGGTACACGGCCCGCTGACCGAGCGTGCTTGTCGCGGGCGGTGCGGTCGCGGGCGCGGCAGGCAATGCGGTTCGGACGGCGGCCCGGAATGCCTGACCGGCCGACGGGGCCGGTGCGGCCGCCTGCGGCCGGACCCGAATCACCCCCGCGTCGGACGTCACACCCTTGAGCGCCGGAGTGCCGTTGAAGACCGCTCGGACCTGGGTGGTGGTCAGGACCCGTGCGGTGTAAGAGGAGTTGCCTGCAGCGTCGGTCCGCAGCGCCTTGAAGGTGGTCCAGCCCGCCGGGAACTGCGCTTGGACCAGGATGTCCTGATCCGCAAGCGGGCGGCCGGTGGCGGGATCGGTCATCTGGAATCCGACCTCGACGGGTTCGTCCGCGTTGACGGTGACATCCGGGTTGCTCACTACCAGCGACGCGTCGGAGGGGGCAGGTGTGGTCACCGGCGCAATCCTGATCTGCCCGGTGGTCGGATCTGCTGCCTGGGGTCCTCGGCCGAGAACGTCGGCGGTCACCGTCGCGTCCCCCGTGCCGGTATCGGTGCCGGTGTCCGTAGTGGTGTCCAGCGATCCGGCCAGTGCGATCCCGGAGATCGCCATGGTGCTTGTGGTGAGCGCGGCTACCGTCGCCCGGGCAGACGTGCGCGCTGCGACGGACCGCGGCGAGACGGCACGATGGCGGCCCCGCCGGTGTTGGAGGGTGTCCGGACAGGAGTGCGTTTCCTCTGCGTGCACATGAGCCCTTTCCCAGACGCCTGCGAGGTGAGCTGTCGGGTTCGGGCTGGGTGCCCGGCCGGCACGTGGACGATCCACGATGCGCGGCTTCACCCCAAGGGTGCCGCTGGGACGTGGCGGCCCCCGGAGGAACGTGGTTCCCCCGCTCCTGCCCCGGCTGCTCGCTGGAGGGGTCACCGGAACCGGGGGCAGGATTCGGCGTGCGGTCCGGTGCGACTGTCGAGGGTCGACACTAACGTACTACCCGTCATAGTAGGAGCGGGTTCATCCCCAACCGCCGGAGCAGACTCGCCCCGCTGCACCTCCACCGCACCTCACCGTGCTTGTGGCGAGGAAG
>NZ_CAAAFT010000459.1:2518-6697 GCF_900634765.1 Candidatus Protofrankia californiensis
CGTGTCAGGCGGTCGTTGTGGTCGAGCCGGTGGATACCCCATGCGCAGCCGGCGCCGACGAGGGCGAGCAGCGTCCAGGGAAGGCTCGGAAGGCCTGCCCTGCGGTCAGCGTCAAGGGGCATCACCGCCTCGTTGACAGCCCAGAAGATCGAGGTTATAGCCCACGTCCACCAGTTGGCCATCACCCTCTGACCGCGGCGTCCAAGACGCCGGACCGGCGCGTGGTAGCCGTGGACGCACGCGACCGAGAGCCGGTCGGTTCAGCGGGCGGGGTGGAGCAAGGTGTGCAGCCGGGCAAGGTCGATGTTGCCGCCGGAGAGCACCACCGCCGTTCGCTGTCCTGGCGCTATCACCCGTCCGGCCAGTACTGCGGCGACGGCCAGCGCGCCGCTGGGTTCGACCACCAGTTTCAACTGGTCGAACACCACGGCCAGGGCTGCGGTGATCTCCTCGTCGTCGACGACGAGGATCTCATCGACGTGCCGCTGGACGAGGGGGAAGGTCAGCTCACCGGGAATCTCGCCGGTGACACCGTCGGCGATGGTGCGGGGCACCGGGATCCGCACCCGCTGCCCTGCCTGCAGCGACCGGCGGTTCTTGTCACCCGTGGCGGTCTCCACGCCGATCAGGCGGGTGCTGGGAGTGAGCGCGGCAGTGACCACGCCTGCCCCGGCTAGTTGGCCTCCTCCTCCCAGGGGGAGGACCAGCACGTCCAGCGGGCCGGTCTGTTCCAGCAGCTGCAGAGTGGTGGTAGCCGCGCCGGCGATGACGTCGTGGTGGTCATAGGGCGGGATGAGGGTGAGTCCGTGCTCGGCAGCCAGCCGGTTGGTCAAGGTGAAGCGGTCGTCGGTGTAGCGATCGAAGGTCACCACCGTCGCGCCGAGGTGCCCGACCGCAGCGAGTTTGGCCGGTGGGGCATCGGCGGGCATCACGATCAGGGCGGTGGTGTTGAGCATGGCAGCGGCGGTGGCCACGGCTAGGGCATGGTTGCCCGAGGAGAACGCGATCACTCCGCGGGCGAGCTGCTCGGCGGGTAGGCAGGCCAGGGCGTTGTAGGCGCCGCGGAACTTGAACGACCCGGTGCGCTGCAGGTTTTCGCATTTGACCAGCACCTGCCCGCCGGTGTGGTCGTCCAGGACGGGTGCGCGCACGACTGGTGTGGTCACCGTTACCGCGGCCAGGCGCGCAGCGGCGGCACGTACGTGGTCCACGGTTACCATCTGCTCGGTGGCTGGTATGGGCGGGGTGGTCATCGGGTGGGTACCTTTCGGCGAATGTCGCGCATGGTGGGAATAGCACGTGTGTCGGACGAGACGGGACCGGTGACCGGTACGGGCGGGATGTGGGAGGGCAGGCGGCCGGTACGCAGCAGCAACGCCAGGGCTACGGTGCCCGCTGCACCGGTGGCCGCCAGGGCGATCCACACCAGCCACGGCCACCCGCTGGACAGGCCTACGTCCCACACCAGGCCGGTGGCCAGGTTGCCGGCGGTGATGCCAATGCCGGACAGGGTGTTGTAAAAGCCATAGTGCGTGGCCACCAGGCGACCGTCAGCCAGCACGACGATGGTGTCCATCTCGAAGGGGTAGGCGATCGCGGTGCCCAAAGTCAGCAGGACCGTGGTACCCACCGCGGGCGCCAGCGCCAGCGCCGCCCCGGCCATGGTCGTCGGTGCGGCGGGGGCCAGGTGTGAGGTGAGTACCAGGGGCACAAACGCCGCGCTCATCAACGCCACGCCGGTGGTGACCGACCGGCCGGGACTGAAGCGGGCTTTGGCCCACGCGGTCAGCCGTACCTGCCCCAGAACGGCCACTACTGCCGAGACGGCGAACAGCACGCTGCTGCCGGTATCCCCGCCCCCGCCCAGCACGCGCCCGGCCTGCAAGGGCAGGGCCAGGTAGATCTGCGCGGACAGGATATAGGAGGTGATCATCGCCAAGGAGAACAGCAGGAACGCCCGGTTGCCGACCACCATCCGCCAGTCGGCCAGCACTCCGGCCATTCCAGTGGTGTGCTGGGTGTCGCGGTCGGGAACCCGCGCAGGCAACGACCGTAGTTGCAGAACCGTCAGCGCGGCGAAGATAGCCGCGGCGGTCAGACACACCACACGGAAGTCCAGCATGATCAACGCCAGTCCGACCACCGGCCCGACCAGTATCCCGGCCTGGTAGAAGACGTTGAACACCGCGAACGCCTCCACGCGGCGCTTCCCGGCGTCCGCGGCGAGGTAGGCGCGCACCGCCGGGTTGAACAACGCCCCGGCCAGGCCGGTGGCCACCGAGGCGGCCAGCACCGCGGGCAGCGTCTCCACCACTCCCAGCAGGCCGAAGCCCACCGTGCGCAGCGCACAACCGGCGACGATCATCGGCTTGTAGCCGAGCCGGTCGGCCAGGGTGCCGCCCAGCAGGAACAGGCCCTGCTGGCTCAGCGTGCGCACTCCCAGCACCAGCCCCACCGTCCACGCGGCCATGCCCAGCCCATCGGCTAGGTGGTTGGCCAGATAGGGCATGAGCATGTAGAAGCCGAGATTGATGCCGAACTGGTTGATCACCAGCAGCTGCACACTGCCCGAAAAGGAGCGGAACTGCCCCCAGCTGCCCGTCATCACCGGGCACTCAGATGGGTCAGACGCGCATCGGTGACCGGATCGACAACGGTCATGCAGCGTGTCCACCGCCCCACGACCCGGTCCGCGGGGTGGGTGATGTGCTCGGGATGGTCGGCGGGAGGGTGCCCGAGTAGATCGTGAGCCCCGCAAAACGCATCGCTGTAGACGGTGTCGAAATAGCGGTGCGGCCCGTCGGGAAAGATCGCCGCGATGCGGGTCTCCGGCGGCAGCGTCCGCGCCAGCCATCCGGCTACCAGGCCGACCGCCCCCACACTCCACCCGCCGCTGGCGTAGTGGTGCGCGGCCAGCGCCCGGCAGGTCCACACCGCTTCGGTGGCGTTGACCCAGTGCACCTCGTCGAACGCCGAATAGGCGACGTTGCGGGGGTAAATACTACTGCCCAACCCGCGCATCAGGCGCGACGCGGCAGGCTGACCGAAGATGGTGGATCCCACAGTGTCCACCCCTACCAGCCGCAACCGCGGGCAGAACTCGCGCAACATCCGGCTGACCCCGGCGGAGTGCCCACCGGTGCCCACACTGGCCACCAGCACGTCCACACGCCCCAACTGCGCCACCAGCTCCACCGCCAGCGGCTCGTAGGAGGCGACGTTGTCAGGGTTGTGGTATTGGTCCGGGCACCACGCGCCGGGCTCGGCGTCCAGCAGCTGACGCACTCGACGGCGCCGCGCCTCCTGCCACCCACCGACCGGATCCGGCTCGGCCACGATGTCGACCTCGGCACCGTAAGCGCTGAGCATGTGCACCATCATCGGTTCCATACCCGGATCGGTGACCACGGTGACCGGATGCTCGTAGACGATGCCGGCCAGCGCCAGCCCCAGCCCCAGCGTGCCGCTGGTGGACTCGACGATCCGTGCACCCGGCGCCAGCTGGCCACGCTTGCGGGCACACTTCACCATGTGGAGCGCGGGCCGGTCCTTGATCCCGCCAGGGTTGTGGCCCTCCAGCTTGGCCCAGAAACCCCGCCCGTCGTCGGTGAACGGCTCGTCGATCCACAACACCGGCGTGTTGCCCACTGCCCCCGCAGGGGTATGACACGGCGCTGCGGACGACGACAGCACCAGCCTCGCCGAGGACGGCACCACCTGCTCGGACAGGGTCAACTCATGTTGTGTGGCAACAGCAGCATGAGAACGAACGCTCATCAGTCGAAAATCCTCTTCGGGAGTGTCGCGATGCGGAAACGGTCATCGGCCAGCCGAAAGCGCCCGGCACTCTCACCGCGACCGCCTCAGCCGCCCGCGTGCTCACACACAGGGAAGAGGGAACACAGTGCTGTGTCAGACGCTGCAGTGACCCGTCACCGTCGCGACACACCCACCCGCACCAGCAACTCGGCACCCGCTAATGTACGAACCACGCCGACGGCTGCGGCCGGAGGCCGACACTGTGCAGACCACGCCGCTACGACCACGGCCGCCGCCGGAACCGAATCCAATCCGGGTACCGACGCCGACGGCGGCTGCACGCCGAGCAGGTCCATGCCACCCGGCCCGCACGAATGATCATCATGCCGAGGCGGCGTACCGGCGTACTCAGCCCACTGA
>NZ_CAAAFT010000460.1:0-991 GCF_900634765.1 Candidatus Protofrankia californiensis
CCTGTCGACCTCGCTCTCCGCGCTCGTGGCGCACTGGGGTGCCAGAAGTCGGCTTGGGTCTGTGAGCTGGGATGATGTGACGGCGCGGCTGTCGGCATGATGGTCAGCTATGTCCGTGCGCCTGCTCTATCTGATCTTCGTGCGGGTGTGTGGCTGGCTGGTCCTACTCGGCCGTTCGTCGGCGTCCAAGGACATCGAGTTGCTCGTGCTGCGGCACGAGGTCGGGGTGCTACGCCGCACCCAGCCCAAGCCCCGGTGGGACTGGGCGGACCGGGCGGTACTCGCCGCACTGATCCAACTTCTGCCGAAGACACTGCGAGCGCACCGGCTGATCACCTCGGGAACCGTCCTACGGTGGCATCGCTGTCTGGTTACACGGAAGTGGACCTACCCGCAGCGGACTGGACGACCGCCGGTCAGCACGGAGATCGCGACCCTCATCGAACGACTCGCGACCGAGAACACGACGTGGGGGTACCAGCGGATCCAGGGTGAGCTACTCAAGCTCGGCCACCGGGTCGGCGCGTCCACGATCCGCCGAATCCTGACGTCCCTCGGGCTGCCCCCGGCCCCGAAACGCCAGACCGACACGACGTGGCGGCAGTTCCTGCGCACCCAGGCATCGACCACGCTGGCGGTCGACTTCTTCCACGTGGACTGCGCCGTGACGCTCCAGCGTCTGTACTGCTTCTTCGTCCTGGAAGCCGGCTCCCGCTACGTCCACATCCTCGGGATCACCGCCAACCCGGACGGACCGTGGACCACCCAACAAATCCGGAACCTCCTGGTGGACCTCGGTGACCGGGCGGCCGACTTCCACTTCCTGGTCCGCGACCGGGCCGGGCAGTGCACCGCATCCTTCGACGCGATCCTCGCCGACGCCGGCATCACCACGGTCACGATCCCACCCCGAACTCCGCGGGCGAACGCCTACGCGGAACGGTTCGTCCGCACGGTCCGGACCGAGGTCACCGACCGGATGATGATCTTC
>NZ_CAAAFT010000460.1:1016-5013 GCF_900634765.1 Candidatus Protofrankia californiensis
CCCCGAACTCCGCGGGCGAACGCCTACGCGGAACGGTTCGTCCGCACGGTCCGGACCGAGGTCACCGACCGGATGATGATCTTCAGCGGGTGGCACCTGCGCACCGTTCTGGCCGAGTACGCGACCCACTACAACGGACGACGCCCCCACCACGGCCGTGACCTTCAACCACCACGGCCCGACCACCCCGTCGCCGACCTGACCCAGGAACGGATCAAGCGCCGGCCTGTCCTCGGCGGCCTGATCAACGAATACGAACGAGCCGCCTAAAAGACCAGGTCAACGCCGGTAACCGAGTTCTGGCACCCCACAAGGACACCTGTTCGATGGCCCTGCCATCCTGATCAAAAGACGAGGCCGACCGAGCCGGCGCTGGCCCGGGGCCAACGCCCGAAGGGGGACCATGAGCACGACGCCACCGACCATGTGGACTCCAGAGCAGGGCGAGGCCATGCACGGACAGCTCGGCCTGATCTCGGGCCTGGCCGACGTGATCGGCATGGCGACGATGACGTTGGACTACGACACGCTCACTCCGATGTCGCTGGACCTGATCGGATACCTGGCCGAGATCCTCGGCGAGGTGACCCGCGGCCTGCGGCACCGCGACGAGGCAGCGGCCCTGGCTGCCGATGGCGTGCCTACGTCGGACCGCCGGCCCGCGCGGCCCAGTGACCTGCCGCCCGCAGCCTGCGAGCGTCTCGCGGCCGTTTGTATCGCGGCGTACAAGGCCGAGTTGACGAGCGCGTTCGCCGACCGCAGGACGACCGCCGAGTAGCTCGCTCCCTGCACCGAGGGCATCCCGGACGCCCCGTTGCAGCCCGCCGTGACGAGTCGATCAGCCCGTAGGCCGCGGGACAAAGGCTGATGTGCCTCGTCCTCACGAGACGGCTGAGTGGTGCGAGCCCTGCGGCCCATCGGGTTGTCTACCTGAGATCGACTTCAGCGAGAGGACGTGACGGGGTGACTTCGATGCAGTGGTAGGCGAGATCGGTGACGGCTGGCAGGGTGACAGCCGCCAGCGGTAGGGCCGCGAACGCGGCGGCGACCAACAGTCTGGAGAGCAGGGCGAGCCGGGTGTGGCGAGGCTGTGGGGCGACGAGGCGAAGGACGCGTTCGGTGGTTGCGGTGCCAGTCGCGCCGAGCGTGCTCGTGGCCGGGTGCCGGGCCGAGGCGGGTGCGGCGAGCCGGAGGACGGCTTGCGCAAGGGTGATCGGGGTGGCGCGGCGCAGTGCCTTGTCGTCGGCTGCGAGCTCAACCAGCCGCCGGACCTCGCTGAGGGCGAGGGTGAACAGCGGCATGCGTGGGAACGCGGTGGCGAGGATGGCGGGGAGAAGGACGATGACGTGGTGACGGCCGCTGAGGTGGGCTCGTTCGTGAGCGAGGACGGCTGTCAGTTCCGCGGGTGAGAGGACGTCCAGGGCGCCTCGGGTCAGCACGACGTGTCCGCCGTCGCCGGGGACGCAGAACGCGCTTGGCTGCGGATGGTCGAGGACGACCACACCGGTTCCGACTGGCTCGCCCAGCAGTTGGAGGTCGCAGCGATGTTGACGACGTTCGCGTCGCGCTGCTCGGCAGACCACGTAGCCCGAGTAAGCGGTCCTGCCCACCATCCAGCTGATGATGACAAGTCCGGCGTACTCGCTCGGTCCGGCCGGCGCGCGCGGTTGCGGCGGCCAGCCGCAGCCCTGGAGTAGGAGGACGAAGACGTCACCGACGGTGTGCAGCGGAGCCACCAGGACTGCCGCGGCCAGCAACGCGACGCTCACGACGGATGCAGCCGCGGCGAGCCAGGTTCCTGCGGCCAGTCGGGGGGCGTGCGAGGTCCATCCGGCCTGGGCGAGCTGGCGAGGGAACAGGACGCCGGCGACGGCGACATAGGCGACCAGGAGGGCGAGACTCACAAGGTCTCGTCCTCGACGCGTGGCGAGCGGGCTGCCCGAGGGGTGCGGCTCTGGTGCCAGCGCAGGGCTTCCTGGAGTGCCTCGTATTCGGCGGGGTCCATAGTGTCGACGAAGTGCAGCAGCGCCAGCCCCCTGTCGTCGGTCGTGGACAGCACGTCCCGCATCATTCTGGCGGTGTACTCGCCCCTGCTGAGCGCGGGGCGGTACTGGTAGGAGCGCCCGACGTGCTCTCGGACGAGCCACCCCTTGTGAAACAGCCGGTCCATGACGGTCATGACCGTGGTGTAGGCGAGCGGCCTCGTGCGGTGCAGGGCGTCGCGTACGCCGCGAACGGCGACCGGGCCGCGGGCCGCCCACACCTGGTCCATGACCTCGGCTTCGAGGTCTCCCAGCCGTTCCACCGTTCCGCCCTTCCGGTCGTCAGGTCGTCAGGTCCCTCGCCGCGACCGACGTTCCCGTCGTCGTGCCGAGTGTCGCACTCGGCACCCGAGGTGCCCTGGGGCACCCGGCCGCGCCGGCACCCCAGGGCACTGTCCGGTTATCCGGTACCGAGCAGGCCCTTCATGGTCTCGACCTCTGCGGCTTGCGTGGACTCGATCGTCCTCGCCAGGGCCATGGCGTCGGGGGACTGCCCGTCCCGCTGTTCGGCGCGTGCCATCTCGATCGCGCCCCCGTGGTGCCGGATCATCATCTCCAGGAACATGCGGTCGAAGGCCGGGCCGGACGCCTCCCGGAGAGCGGTCATGTCGTCCTCCGACATCATTCCCGTGTCGTCGGTGCCGTGGCCGCCGCCGTGGTCCCCGGCGCCGGGCATGGCGGTGGGTTCGCCCCACGCCTCCAGCCAGCCGGTCATCGTCTCGATCTCCGGTGCTTGGGCGGTCCCGATCTGCTCGGCCAGCGTGAGCACCGCCGGGTCGGCGGCCCGGTCGGGTGCCAGCGCCGCCATCTCCACGGCCTGCTGGTGGTGCGGGATCATCATCTGGGCGAACATCACGTCAGCGTCGTTGTGGTCGCTGTCGCTGGCCTCGCTGCTGCTTGCTGCTGTGGCGGACGAAGGTGCCGTCGGGGTGTCGTTGCTCCCGCACGCCGCGAGCGTGGCGGTCAGGGCCAGTGCGGCAGCGGCGAGTCCAAGGTGGTGTCTTCTTCGCACGAGTCATCCTCGGGGTATCGGGTTGCCAACGGAGCTGAGGCCGGAGCCGTCGAGCGCGCCGATAGGCGTGCGCGGCGTCCGACGACGGTCCGCTCACAGCCGCCACACGCAGTAGACAGACAGGTCGGTCGCGTGCCGAGGCGGCGGCGTCTCCGGTGGGTCGCCACGCGTCCTGTCGAAGGCGGAAGCGTCGAAGGAGGTAGCCGTGCTTGACGGGCCGTACAGTTCGCCGTCGTGAGGAACCGGTTCGGGGTCGTCACGGAACAGCGCCGAACAGAGCGCGCCCTGGTGGAGGTGGTGTTCGGCCCCGGGCTCGTGCGGGTGGCACCGGTGTCGGGGAACGTCGTGATCGGTTCCCTCGGCGCAGGGTGGCGAGGCGAGCGCGTGCGCCTGCGCGGCTAGGCCGGCATGCATCGCCAGCAGTCCGAGCAGGACGGCCGACACGAGCGTGAGTCGAGCCCAGGGCCCGCCGTGTCGTGCCGGTGCTTCGCAGCGCGTCACGTCACCCTCTCCCGCGTCCGCCGCCCGGAGACTACTACGGCAGCTAGTTGTTGGCTCCACGACGTTTCGCCCGTGGGCACGCGCGAGACGTCGCCCAGGAAGGACCACCATCCCTTTTCGCCCTCGCTGTGGCAGCCGAAGGCCCTCTAGTCGAGGGCCACGACAAGGCCACGCAGGCGGCGGCATTCCGGAGAGCAACTACTACGTAACGTAGTGGTTGATCTGCTCGGAGGTCCGGCGGCCAAGCTTTAGAGGGGAGCGGAGCCCGTGCCCGCACCGTCACCCGATCGTTCAAGGTGGTTCGCGCGCCTGTGCTGTCCCGCGCCGGGTGCCGGGCCGGCGGGTGCACCTCGGCCGGACCGGCTGGTGGGATCTACCCCGGTGGTGTGGGTGAGCGACCCGTTCGTCGACTCCGGCAGGGGCTTCTGGGCCAAGCTGGAAG
>NZ_CAAAFT010000460.1:5495-7779 GCF_900634765.1 Candidatus Protofrankia californiensis
GGGTCTGCTCGGCGAGGGTGCGACGATCGTGGAGTCGACGAGCGGGACGCTGGGGCTGGGTCTCGCGCTCTCCGGGATCGTTTTCGGGCACCCGGTCACTGTGGTGACCGACCCCGGCCTGGACCGGGTCGTGCGGCGCCTGCTGAACGCCTACGGCGCGACCGTCGACACCGTGGCCGAGCCGCACCCGGACGGCGGCTGGCAGCAGGCCCGACGGGACCGGGTCCGAGCGATCCTCGACCGGGCCGGCCCGGACGCCTACTGCCCGGACCAGTACCGCAACCCGGACAACGTCGCCGCCTACGCCGGACTGGGACATGAACTCGTCAGCCAGTTCGAGCGGGTCGACGTCCTGGTGTGCGGCGTCGGCACCGGCGGCCACTCCGCCGGCATCACCGCCGTGCTGCGCGAGCGCTGGCCCCGGCTCCGGCTGGTCGGGGTCGACGCGGTCGGCTCGACGATCTTCGGGCAGCCGGCCAGACCCCGGCTGATGCGCGGGCTCGGCAGCAGCATCTACCCCGACAACGTCGCCTACGCCGCGTTCGACGAGGTGCACTGGGTGGCCCCCGCAGAGGCGGTGTGGACCTGCCGGCGGCTCGCCGCCCGCAGCTACGCCACCGGAGGCTGGAGTGTCGGCGCCGTTGGACTGGTCGCCGCCTGGGTCGCACGCGTCTCACCGGAGGGCAGCCGGGTGGTCGCGGTCTTCCCGGACGGGCCTCACCGCTATGCCGACTCGGTCTTCGACGACGAGTTCTGCCGACGCCACGAGCTCGCGGCCGGGCCGCCCGCCCTCGAACCAGACGAGATCGGCCGCTGCGACGAACGCGAGGTCCTGCGCTGGACCCGATGCACCACGGTCACCGACCCCTGCGGGCGACGCCGCCGCACCGGCGATCCGACCGCGCGATGACAGCTCTGGTCGCCACGACGCGTTCCTTCGACCGCCCGGTCCGGCTGCTGTTCGTCAACCAGTTCTCGATCAACATCGGCTTCTACATGCTGATGCCCTACCTTGCCGCCCACCTGTCCGGCGAGCTCGGACTCGCGGCCTGGCTGGTCGGGCTCGTGCTGGGCGCCCGCAACCTCAGCCAGCAGGGCATGTTCCTGGTCGGCGGGTACCTGGCCGACCGGCTCGGCTGCAAACCGCTGATCGTTGCGGGATGCCTGCTACGCACCGTCGGTTTCGCGCTGCTCGGCGTCGCGTCATCGCTGCCCGCGCTGCTGGTCGCCTCGGCCGCGACCGGGCTGGCAGGCGCGCTGTTCAACCCGGCGGTGCGGGCCTACCTCGCCGCGGAGGCGGCCGAGCGGCGCGTCGAGGCGTTCGCGGCGTTCAACGTCTACTACCAGGCGGGCATCCTCGCCGGACCGCTCGTCGGGCTCCTGCTCACCGGCGTGAGCTTTCGCCTGACCTGCGCCGTCGCGGCGTCGATCTTCACGGTGCTGTCGGTGTTGCAGCTGCTGGCATTGCCGAACCGGCCACCTGCCCCGAGCGCGTCGGCCACCCGATCGGTGCGGGCAGACTGGGCGGTCGTCGCCCGCAACCGGACGTTCCTGCTGTTCGCCGGCGCGATGTCCGCCTCCTACGTCCTGTCGTTCCAGATCTACCTGGCGTTGCCACTGCACCTGCGGCAGGTCGTCGGGGACGGTGCGCCCGCCACTGCTGCCATCACCGCCGTGTTCGTGGTCTCCGGACTCGTCGCGATCCTGGGCCAGCTGCGGCTCACGGCCTGGTGCCGGCGGCGGTGGGACTCCCGGCGGGCGATCGTCGCCGGGGTCGCCGTCATGGGCCTGGCGTTCGTACCGCTGCTGGTCACGGCAGCGCCGCCGCTGCGCGCCGACCCGCTCGACGCCACGACCGCGGGTCTCGGGGACTACCTCGTGGCGTTCGCCACCGCGGTGCTCACAGCGGCGCTGCTGACGCTCGGCACCGCCATCGCCTACCCATTCGAGATGGACACGGTCGTCGTGCTCGCGCGCGACCGTCTCGTGGCCACCCACTACGGCCTCTACAACAGCGTCGCCGGTGTCGGCATCACACTGGGGAACCTCGCGGCCGGGGCCGCGTTCGACGGCGCCGCGCAGGCTCCCGTTCTGCCGTGGGTCCTCCTGGTGGCGACGGGCCTGGTGAGCGCGGCAGCGATCCATGCCGTCACGGGACGCAGACCCGCCACGTCTGACAGCCGGGACGGGACCGCCACGGGGGCCGAGTCACGGCCGTCGAGCGAGGTCTCCGTCGAACGGTCGTGACGTCGGCCCGACGTCGTCGGGCCGGCCAATCCCCCTT
>NZ_CAAAFT010000460.1:7804-15588 GCF_900634765.1 Candidatus Protofrankia californiensis
AGCGAGGTCTCCGTCGAACGGTCGTGACGTCGGCCCGACGTCGTCGGGCCGGCCAATCCCCCTTCTCCTGCGGTCGGCTGGCGTCTCGTGATGCTAGCCGAGTTACCTCACTGTGAGTGGTCCGTGCCGGTGACAGGCGTGCCCGTGGTCTTTGGGAAAGCGGGATCGCGAGACATTAGTCCACGGTCGGCTCGGTCAACGTCCGCGGCAGTTTCTGCCGTTTGAGCAGCAGGGCGTTCACCGCGACCAGGACGCTGGACCCGGACATGGTCAGCGCGGCGATCTCGGGTCGTAGCGTGAGCCCGACGAGGGGTTCGAAGACGCCGGCGGCGATCGGGAGCGCGACCGTGTTGTAGCCGATGGCCCAGGCCAGGTTCTGCCGCATCTTGCGGACAGTGGCGCGGCCGACGAGCAGGGCGGCGGGCACGTCCAGCGGGTCGGAGCGCATGAGCACCACGTCCGCGGTCTCGATCGCCACGTCGGTGCCCGCGCCGATCGCGATGCCGAGGTCGGCTTGCGCCAGCGCCGGGGCGTCGTTGACGCCGTCGCCGACCATCGCCACCCGCCGGTTGCCCGCCTGCAACCGTGCGACCTCGGTGGCCTTGTCGCCCGGCAGGACCTCGGCGATCACCGTGTCGATGCCGAGTTCCTTCGCGATCCGCTGTGCCGTGCCCAGGTTGTCGCCGGTGAGCATCACGACCTCGACTCCGGCGTCGTGCAGGGCGGCGACCGCCGCCGTGGCGGTCGGCCGCGGTGTGTCGGCGAGCCCGACGAGGCCGGCGATCCGCCCGTCGACCGCCACCAGCACGGCCGTGCGCCCGTCGGCCGCGAGGGCGTCCAACCGGTGGGCGGCGTTGCCGAGCGCGACGCCCTCGGCCCTCATCAGCCGGCTGTTGCCGACCGCGACCCGGTGTCCGTCGACGGTGGCCACCGCGCCTTGCCCGGGGACGTTGGTGAACGCCTCGGCCTGCCGGCGGGGCACGCCGCGTGCGTCGGCGTGGCGGGCGACCGCCGCCGCGAGCGGGTGCTCGGACTCCCGTTCGACCGCGGCCATCAGCCGCAGCAGGTCCTCCTCGGGGAGGTCGATCGTCTCGACGTCGGTGACCTCGGGCTCGCCTTTCGTCAGGGTGCCGGTCTTGTCCATGACGACCGCGGTGACACCGGCAGCGGTCTCCAGCGCGGTCGCGTTCTTGAACAGGACGCCCCGGCCGGCGCCCAACCCGGTGCCGACCATGATCGCGGTCGGGGTGGCCAGACCGAGGGCGTCCGGGCAGGTGATGACGACGACGGTGATAGCGAACAGCACCGCCTCCTGCGCCGGCCGGTCGGTGGCGAGCAGCCACACCAGCAGGGTGGCGAGTCCGCCCACGAGAGCTACCAGGACGAGCCAGAACGCGGCCCAGTCGGCCAGCCGCTGGCCGGGAGCCTTGCTGTTCTGCGCCTCCTGGACCAGCGATACGATCTGCGCCAGGGCGGTGTCGGCGCCGATCTTCGTGGCCCGGACCCGCAAGGTGCCGGTGGTGTTGATGGTGGCACCGATCACCTCGGAACCCGGCGCCTTGTAGACGGGCAGGCTCTCGCCGGTGACCATCGACTCGTCGACGTCGGACTCGCCGTTGACGACCGCCCCGTCGATCGGGATCTTGCCGCCCGGCCGTACCAGCAGGAGGTCCCCGACGACCACCTGTGCGGTTGGCACCTCGACGGGTTCGCCGTCCCGTAGCACCAGCGCCTTCTCGGGCGCCAGCTCCAACAGCGAGCGGATCGCGTCGTTGGCGCCGCCGCGGGCGCGCATCTCGAACCAGTGGCCCAGTAACACGAAGGCGGCGAGCACGGTGGCCGCCTCGTAGAAGACCTCGCCGCCGCCGGTGAGGGTGACGACCAGGGAGTATGTCCAGCCGGTACCGATCGCGACGGCGACGAGGACCATCATGTCAAGGGTCCGCGCGCGCAGCGCTCTGACCGCCCCGTCGAAGAAGATCCACGAAGCCCAGAAGATCACCGGCAGGCTCAGGACCAGCTGGAACACGTCGTCGCGCAGCCCGAGCGGCGCGGGAACCTCGAAGCCGAGCACGTCCCTGCCGATCGCCGACCACAGCAGGATCGGGACCGAGAAGATCGCAGACGCCAGGAAGCGGTTGCGCATGTCCGCGGCCATCGCGGCCATGGACATGTCGCCGTGCCCGCCGTGGCCCATCGCGTCGTGCGGAGAGGCGACCGGGGTCCGGTCTTCTCCCGGCCCGTGGCCGTGGTGCCGGGCCGGCGGTTCGTGCACGGGGTGCGCCTCGTGGGTGGCAGGTGCGTGATGGCGGTGCGACCCGCGTGCCGGGACGTCCGGGCGGGGCACGACCTGGTCGGACCGCAGTTCGACCGCGCCCCGCGCGTCCGGTGCCCTCGCGGGCGAGGCCGGGACGGACGCGACCGGCGCGTGTGCTGGTGGCCGCCGCGGTTCGGCGAGGGGATCGCAGACGTGCGCCGGGACGGACAGGCCGTCGCAGTGGTACCCGCAGTCGCGAATCCAGCCCGCCAGCTGCGCCGCCGAGGTCTGTTCCGGGTCGAACCGGACCAGCGCGGTCTGCGCCACCGGGTTCGCCGCTACCTCGACCACCCCTGGACGCCGGCCCAGCACGGCCTCCACGCGTGCCTTCTCCGTCGCCCACCGCAGCCCGGAGACCTCCAGAACCGCGGTCGACGTCCGACCGTGGTCCGCCTGTGAAGACATGACCGACTCCTTCCCGCTAACGACCACGTCGGGACGCGCTCCGACCCGGAGCATGTACCTATACCCCTGGGGGATATAGGTATGGACGGGAGTGCGGGCGGGCGGAGGGCGGGCGCCGAGATCGACAACAGGTGGTGGAAATCACCCGTGCTGCGTACGGAGGCGGCGCGAGGCGAGTGCTGCCGGCGCTGTCCGTACCGGGTTCTGCCGCGGGGCTTGTAGACCGACAACACCATCGGCACGAGCAGCACAAGTTCGCCGCCCGCGGCGTGCACGAGCAGCGAGATCCGCGCCTGCCGCAGGTCGGCGGCGGACAGCGTCGCTGTCGTCGCGACGTCCGCCAGGAAGCTGATGGGACCGAGCTGCATGACGAGGACGACGGCGGCCAGGACGGTGACCAGCAGTTTCGCCAGGACCCAGTAGTGCCGGAACAGGCCCCAGGCCGTGCCCAGCGACTGGACGACCCCGGTGACGACCGCGGCGGCGGCCGTCGGTACGACCACGAACCAGGCGATCACCTCCATCTCGAGGTAGCAGGCGCGCACCGTCTCCGCGTCCGTGCTGGTCAGACCGGCGACGGCGAGCGCGAGGAAGCCGCCGACCGCGCCGATCCACCCGACCGAGGAGACGACGTGCGCGGTGAGCGCGGCCCTACGGAGCCCAGGCGTCATGATCATGAGTGGGTGCCCCCGGCCGACGGGTTGCCGCCGCCTCCCGCGGCGGTCAAGGCCGCCGCAGGAACGGGCGCGTGGTCGCCGTCCGAATGGCGGCCGGGACCGTTGCCACCGCCGCCGACGAACATCGTGACGACGGCCAGCGCGATCAGGGCCGCGATGACGATCCCCAGGATCTTCACCCAGCGTGGCGGGCCGGTGGTCGCGCCGTGGTCGGGCCGCTCGTCGGCGACGAGTGCTGGCTGGGGGTCGGGCGACGGCTGGTCGACCATGCCATGTCCTCCGCAGGTGCGTGCGAGCTCTGGCGGCTCGCGATCGACCGCACTTTATCGAGACACTTTGTCGGTATCAACTCAGGCTGTTCACTCGGTGGCGCCTCGTACACTTCGAGTGTGCCGAAGCTGTGGAACGAGACGATCGACGCGCACCGCCGGGCGGTGCGCGAGGCGACCTTGGACGCCGCCGCGGCGCTGGTAGCGGCGCGGGGCCTGGCGTCGGTCACGATGTCGCAAATCGCCGAGGAGACCGGCATCGGGCGCGCCACGCTGTACAAGTACTTCTCGGACGTCGACTCGATCATGGCCGCGTGGCACGAGAGGCAGGTCGCCCGCCATCTGGAACACCTCGCGGCGGTCGGCGGCCGGGCCGGGGACATCGGGGCGCGGCTCGAAGCGGTGTTCTGGGCCTACGGGCTCATTTGTCACGAGCACCACGGCGGTGAGCTCGCCGCGCTCCTCCATCGTGGGGATCACGTCGTCCGAGCCCAGGAGCAGCTCAGCGAGTTCGTCCGGGGCATGCTGGCCGAAGGCGTCGAGACTGGCTACGTCCGGGACGACGTGCCACCCGGAGAGTTGGCCGGATACTGCCTCCACGCCCTCACCGCGGCCAGCGGCCTGCCCTCGCACGACGCGGTCCACCGGCTCGTCGCCGTGACCTTGGCCGGCCTGCGACCCCGCGCCGAGAAGCCCGGGACGCTGGGCCACGACTCCGCCCCACCCCACGCGCCAACCGCGCCGCCGGGTTCGCCCTCGCGGCCGAGCCCGCGCAGGTCGCTGACCCCCACGCCGCCAAGTGGCACGGGACCGGACGCGGGCTGAGAGCGGCGGACCGCCGACCCTTCGTCATCTACTAAGCCCCGTAGTAAACATTGCGAATCGACCCCTCATCCGGTGTCGAGCCGCAGAATCTCCCCCTCGACCGCGCGGCGAAGGTCCACATGGATGTTGGCCGTGAACTACCGAGCATGAGGGCGCCGGTCGCTGTCGCCGTCCCCCTGTCGGCAGCGCCGCAGGGCGCCGCGGTCGGTCACCGGCAACCCGGTCATCTACTACATGCAGTAGTGGTTTAGCGTAGCCTTCGGCCACTCACGCCGGACCGCATGCCGATCCTGCCCCGGTCCCGGCGCTCCCTTCGACACGCAGTCGGGCAGGAAAGGGTTCCGTCCTTCCTCCGGGCGCCGCGCCTGGCGACGCCGTTGGAGGGAAGCCGGACACAGCAGCCGGTGTGCGCCGCCGTACGAGAAGGAGCCCGCGACGTCGGGCGTCGCAGCCAGCGCCTTCTCCACGGGACGCCAGCCGGCGCTCGGCCGAGAGCCCTTCGGCACCCTCGTCCGCCGTCGCGGAGGTTCGGTGAATCTCGCAACTGTTCTCGTGACCGGCCTGTTCGCAGGCGGGGTCTCCTGTGCCGCGGTACAGGGCGGCCTGCTGACCGGTCTGATCACCCGGCAGCGTGCCGCGGCAGCGGGACCAGCCCAGCTACCCGGTCACCCGCCAGTCCGAGGCCGCCACTCGGCCCGTGTCCAACGCGCGCCGACCCGGCCAGGGAGGCGGTCGCCGCAGGCAGGTCGGGAATCGGACTGGCGCGCGCAGCTCGGCGACGACCTAGCGCCGGTCGGCGGGTTCCTGGCCGGCAAGCTGGTCTCGCACGTCCTGCTCGGGGCGCTGCTGGGAGCGGCTGGCAGCGCGGTGGAGCTCTCGGTCGACGCGCGCACCTGGCTACAGATCGGCGCCGGCCTGCTGATCATGCTGTTCGGTCTCGCCCAGCTGGGCGTACCGGGATTCCGCCGCGTCGTCGTCGAGCCGCCCGCTTCGTGGACGAGGATCGTGCGCAGGCGCGCCCGTTCTCAGGCCGCCCTGGCACCGGCGCTGCTCGGCCTGGCCACCGTGCTCATCCCGTGCGGCGTGACGCTGTCGGTGGAGGCGCTCGCGCTCGCGTCCGGGTCCGCGCTGGCGGGCGCGGCCACGATGGGGGTGTTCGTCCTCGGCACCGGCCCGCTGTTCGCCGTCCTCGGCTACGCCGCCCGCAAGGCCGCGACCGCGTGGCGCAGCCGGCTGGCCGTGGTCACCGGACTGGTCGTGCTGGCGATGGGGCTCTACACCCTCAACGGCGGCCTGCAGCTCGCCGGCTCGCCGCTGGCCGCCAACCGGCTCGCCGAAACCCTCGGCCTTTCCCGGCCGCCGGCGGCCGACACGTCCGCCGCCTCGACCGCCGAAGGCCGCCAGACCGTGGAAATCACCGCCCACGCCGACTCCTACAGCCCAGGCAACGTCCAGGCGCAGGCCGGTGTGCCCACCACGCTGGTCGTGAACTCGGACAACGTGCAGGGATGCATCCGGTCGTTCGTCATCCCCGACCGCGACGTCGAGGAGATCCTGCCCGCCCAGGGCGACACGACGATCGACCTGGGCATCCTGGAGCCCGGCCAGCTGCGCTACGCGTGCGGCATGGGCATGTACACCGGGCTCATCACCGTCGCCTGAACACGTCCTCGATCGAACAAGGAGAACGGGAGTACTACAGTGCCCGCCACCACGCACACGTTCCGCGTCGAAGGAATGCACTGCGGCAGCTGCTCGCTGCTAATCGACGACGCGCTGGAGGACCTGCCGGGCGTGCGCAGCACCCAGACCGCCCTCAAGCAGAAGCGCACCACGGTCGAGCTCGACCTCAGCCAGAACAGCCCGCAGGACGTGGTCAAGGTGATCGAAGAACTTGGCTACCGGGCTTCGCCACTGCCGTGACGGACCCGCGCAGCGGACACGCGAGCCGGCCACACGCCATCGAGGATGAAGCTCCGGTTGGACGACACCGCGAACATCCGGCCAGGGAATGGTCCATCGCTACGACGCCTACCACCGGTCCGCATGACTACCGCGCCGCCCCGCCTGACCACGTGAGGCGAACCGTGGACGGTCCACCGACCGCACCGCTCGTCATCCGCCGGACGGGGCGCCACGCGGCACGCAACACGGTCCCGGCCGGGAGGTCGTCGCCGCGGCCGGGCGCGGCCTCCGAGCCGCTCCGCTCGGAGACCCGGCGTGGACACGAGCGGATCGAGGGCCCCCGTCCGTCTTCGACGTCGTACACCGACTCGTCCCCGTTCCAGGCCGAGGCCGCAGGAGGGACACGCACGGCGGGTCGGAGGCGAGCCGAGCCTCGGATCATGACCGACATAGGGGCAGACAGGATCGTGGCGGCGTTCGCCTCGCTCGGCGCCGCCGTCACCCATGTCGCGGTCGCGCCGAGCCACTTCGGCGACTGGCCGCTGTCAGGGGTGTTCTTCTTCGCGACCGCGATCGTCCAGGCGGGCTGGGCCCTCGCCGTGATGCGGGGCGGCGGGTGGCGGACGATGGTGGCGGGCCTGCTGGTCAACGCGGGGGCGTTCCTGCTGTGGGCCGTCAGCCGGACCTCCGGGCTACCCGTCGGCCCCCACGCCGGCATGCCCGAACAGGTCGACAGAGTCGACCTCACCACGGTCGCGTTCGAGGTGGCGGTCTGTGTCCTCGCGCTGTGGTGCCTGTGGTCTCGGCACTCGCGCGGGTTCCGCTCGTCGTTCAGCGCGGCCGTCGTGATCGGTACCGCTGGCGCCGGGGTCGCCGGCCTCGCGGTGCCCGCGGTCGAACTCGCCGGTTCCCACAGCCACGGCCACGAGATGACGGACGAGTCCGCCCCGCACTCCCACGGTCCGGACGAGGAGCACCCAGCGACCCCGCACGGCGGCGAGGGTGGGACGACCCACACGCCGCCGCCGACGGGTGCAACCATCGCACCGGAGCAGCCGTCGCAGCCCGCGCCGAGCCACACCCATGCCCCCGGCGCCGCACCTCACGACGACTGAGCTACCCGCGCTTCCCGCCGCTGGCCCGCCACCCAGGACGGCGTGGTCGTCGTACCAGGGTGCCGGGCCACGGACGCGCGGCGGCGATCAACGGCGGAACCCGTGCCCGCGCGAGATCTCCCTCCCGCACCGCGACTTCCAGGAGTCCTGCCGTTCGCAGGTCCACCGGCCAGCCGTCGCCGACGGGCCGCCCGTCCGCCAGCCCCCGCACCATCTACCGCGCGTTCCTTCTGGCAGTGCAGCGAAAGCCGTACACCCTTCCCCTGAATAC
>NZ_CAAAFT010000461.1:0-11002 GCF_900634765.1 Candidatus Protofrankia californiensis
TGCCAGGGCTCCGGCAAAATTGCTTGTTAGCAAGTCGCGATAGTGTGAAGCGGTCGTTCGGGCCGGCGGGAGAGGCGCCGTAACCCTTTCGCGATGTTGGTGGTGCCAGTCAGTCGGAGGATGCTGACGGCGAGGTTGTGCAGGCTGGCCGTGACGCGTGAGCCGTTGCCTGTTCGGATCTGGCTGTGGCCCTCGGCGAAGGTGACGTCACGGACCCAGTGGAGACGGCTCTCGATGTGCCGGTGGTCGCGGACGGTGTCGGCGATCTCGGCTGGGCTGATCTGAGTGGCGTCCAGGTCGGTGACGGCGTAGACGGTTTCGGTGTGCCAACGGCCGGCCGGGTAGAGGCCGTCGGCGGCGGACGATCTCCGACGGCCTGGACCGCGTGCGGGAACAGGATGCCGGCCTGGATCTCGGTGACCTTCAGGGCGCGGATCTCGTCCCGGCCATGGCCGCGGGTCCGGTCAGCGGGAGGATTTCCTTCCAGGGCAGGGACGAGTAGGTCGTCGACCCCCTGCGCGCTCCGCGGACGCATAGCTCTACTATGAGAAATAGTTGTCGTTCGATGCGGATCCGTCAGTTCAGCGGTGTCGCTTGTCGGTTCCGGTGGGGGAGGGAGACCCGGTGGCCAGCGGGGCGGTGCCGACGCGGGCGATGGTCCGCTTGGTGCTGGTGTACCTGGCGCTGGCCGGGTTGTTCGTCATGCATGGCGTGGTGGCCGGGCTGGGATGCCCCGGCGGCACCGGCGCGTCGGGGTCGGCGATGGCGGTACACGGCTCGGCCGCCGGTCACGCGGTCTCGCCAGCGCTCCGCATGCCGGTACCCGTCTCGATGAGCGGCCACGAGCCCTCCGCGCTGCCGCCTCCGGCGGCCACGGTAACGAGCGATGTCAGCAGCGTCGGCGGGCATGGCGCGTTGTGCGTGTCGTCACCTCCCCGGCAGGGGCTGGCCGGGCTGCTGATCCTCCTGCTCGCTGTCGGTGCGGTCGCGCTGGTGTGGCCCGCCCGGGAACGGAACGCCGGTGCCAACCGTGGGGGTCGTAGACGCCGCGCCCCACCGCTGGCCGGTTCGTGTCTGCTGGTAAGGGTGTGCGTGTCCCGGACGTGACAGGCCGCCGCCGGCCGGAGCCGATGGCTCGGGCCAGTCGACGACGTTCCTGTCCTCCCGCACGCGACAGTCGCGTGCCATCCGGGAAGATCATCGATTTCAATGCTCACATTGCTGTATTCGCGTGCTCGCATCCTGTATGCACCTGTCCGTCTACGTTCCGCTTTCGTGGCGGCCGGTGTCACCGTTGTCGTCGGGGTGGCAGCCGCCGCCTGCGGCGGTAGCTCCACGACCATGCCGACGATGGAGCACCCCACGGCGTCGCCCGCGCCGTCGGGGCACGCCGGGATGTCGGGCATGGAGGAGCTGCCGGCCGGGGACGGTCTGACCACCGAGGCATCCGGTTTCCGGTTCGTCCCGGCCGCACCTTCGCTGGTGCCCAACCAGCCGACCTCGTTCCGGTTCCAGATCGTGGACAAGGCCGGCGCGCCGGTCACCGCGTTCAAGCCGGACCAGACCAAACTGATGCACCTCTATCTGATCCGGTCCGACCTGACCGGTTTCCAGCATGTACACCCGACCATGGCCGGTGACGGGACCTGGACAGCACCTCTCCAGGCGGTGCAGCCGGGCGCGTACCGGGTGTACGCCTCGTTCATCACCACGAACACCTCAGGCGAGGACGTGCCGCTGGTCCTCAGCCAGCAGGTCGCCGTTACCGGTGACTCCTCGACCACACCGCTCCCGCCGGCGTCGACCACGACCCAGGTCGATGGCTACACCCTGACCCTGGCCGGCGAGGTAGTGGCCGGGGCGGCGCACACCCTGACGGTCACCGTGTCCAAGGACGGCAGCCCCGTCACCGACCTGCAGCCCTACCTGGACACCTACGCCCACCTGAGCGCCTTCCACGAAGGCGACCTTGCCCTCGCGCACCTGCATCCAATGGGCGTGACCAACGGGGCGGGCGGCGGCCCAACCCTGTCGTTCGAGGCAATGCTGCCGAAAGCCGGCAGCTGGCGACTATTCGTGCAGTTCCAGACCGCGGGTGTGCTCCACACCGCCGCGGTGACCCTCCCCGTCAGCTGACCGGAGCCGGGAACCGTCAGGGAGGCAGCCCCTGACGGTTCCCGGCTTTCCCCATTCGGATGACCGACGGTGTCGACCACGGGCCCGGCATCCCGGCTCCGTGTGCGTCGGCCCGCACGGGTGTGGATTCAGCCGACGGGTACAGGCGTTGCGTCCTCGCTCGGCCGGGTGACCGGCTCCGGTGGGGTGGTAGGCAGAGGCAGGCGTTTGAGGAGCAGGGCGTTGACCGCGACCAGCAGGCTCGATCCCGACATCGACAGTGCGGCGATCTCCGGTCGGAGCACCAGGCCGAACGCCGGCTCGAACACGCCTGCGGCGATGGGCAACGCGACCGCGTTGTACCCGATCGCCCAGCCCAGGTTCTGCCGCATCTTGCCCACGGTGCCCTGGCCGATCCGCAACGCGACCCCGACGTCGAGCGGGTCGGAGCGCATGAGCACGACGTCGGCGGTCTCGATGGCCACGTCGGTGCCGGCGCCGATCGCAATGCCGAGATCAGCCTGGGCGAGGGCGGGAGCGTCGTTGACGCCGTCGCCGACCATCGCGACCCGATGACCGGCGCGTCGCAGCTTTGTGATCGTGGTGGCCTTGTCGCCGGGGAGCACCTCGGCGATCACGGAGTCGATGCCGAGCTGGCCGGCGATCCGGCTCGCCGTGGCCTGGTTGTCGCCGGTGAGCATGACGACCGCGAAGCCGGCGTCGTGCAACGCCCGCACGGCCGCCGCAGCGGTGGGGCGCGGCGTGTCGGCGAGCCCGATGATCCCAGCGGGCTCGCTGTCCACCGCGACACCCACCACGGTCCGGCCCCCCGCCGCCAGCCCGTCCCACCGCCCGCCGAGATCATCCAGCGGGACGCCCTCCTGCTCCATCAGCCGGTGGTTGCCGACCACCACCCGATGTCCGTCGACGGTGGCTACCGCACCACGGCCGGCGCGGTTGACGAACCCATCCGTACGGGCCTTCGGAACGCCGCGCGACTCGGCGTGGGTCACCACCGCCGTCGCCAGCGGATGCTCGGACTCGCGCTCGACCGCGGCGGCGAGGCGCAGCAGCTCGTCCTCGACGCACCCATCCGCGACAATCACATCGGTGACTTCGGGTTCGCCCGTGGTCAGGGTGCCGGTCTTGTCCATGACGACGATGGTGATCCGGGCGGATGTCTCCAACGCGGTGGCGTTCTTGAACAGAATCCCGCGGCGGGCACCGAGCCCTGTCCCGACCATGACCGCGGTAGGGGTGGCCAACCCGAGGGCGTCCGGGCAGGTGATGACCACGACGGTGATCGCGAACAGCAGCGCCGCAGAGGCCGGTGCGTCCGAGAACACCAGCCAGACCCCCAGCGTGGCGGCGCCGCCGAGCAACGCGACGAGGACAAGCCAGAACGCCGCCCGGTCGGCCAGCCGCTGACCGGGCGCCTTACTGTTCTGCGCCTCCTGGACAAGTGCGACGATCCGCGCGAGTGCGGTGTCCGCGCCGACCTTGGTGGCGCGGATCCGCAGCGTGCCGGTCGTGTTGACCGTGGCACCGATCACATCGGAGCCGGGCTGCTTGTGGACGGGCAGGCTCTCGCCGGTGACCATCGACTCGTCGACGTCGGACTCACCCTCCTCGACCACCCCGTCCACGGCAGTTTTGGAGCCGGGGCGGACGAGCAACAGGTCACCGACCACCACCTCAGCGGTGGAAACCTCGACCACCTCGTCGTCACGGACCACCAGCGCAGCGTCGGGGGCCAGCTCAAGCAGCGCGCGGATCGCGTCGTTGGCTCCGCCACGGGCACGCATCTCGAACCAGTGCCCGAGCAACACGAACGCGGCCAACAAAGCGGCGGCCTCGTAGAACACCTCGCCGCCGGCATCACTCAACGTGATAACGACCGAGTACATCCAACCCGTACCGATCGCCACCGCAACCAGCACCATCATGTCCAGGGTGCGGGCTCGCAGCGCGCGTACCGCGCCATCAAAGAAGATCCACGACGAGTAGAAGATCACTGGCAGGCTGAGTAACAGCTGAAACCACTCGTCACTCAGATCGAACGGTGCGGCAATGGTGAAGTGCAGCACCTGTCGGCCGATCCGCGACCACAACAGGATCGGCACCGCGAAAACCACCGCGACCAGGAAACGGTTGCGCATGTCGGCGACCATCCCCGCCATCGACATCGCACCGTGCCCGCCATGGCCGATTGCCTCGGCCGGAGAGCTCACTCGAGCTTCCGGTGCGGCGGCATGGCCGGGGCCTGTGGGTGTGGGCTCGGCAAGCGGATCGCAGACGTGTTTAGGTACCGACTGTCCGCGACAGTGATAACCGCAGTTACGGACCCAGACGGACAACTCTGCCGCTGACGTGTACGTGGGGTCGAAGCGAACCGTCGCCGTCTGCGAGACCGGATTCGCCTCCACCCGGCGGACACCGGGCCGGCGGCTCAGCGCGGCCTCAACCCGTGCCTTTTCGCTTGCCCACCCGAGCCCCGCAACCTCCAACACGGCGGTCGCCGAGACCCCGCGGGCATGCTCGTCCTGTCCTGCCCCCCGTGGACGGTCCGTCATCATGGATCCACTCCTGCCCGGCCGATCGGTACACCGAACAGCAGAGGCCGTCCCGGGTGGGCAGCGCAGCAACTCGACAGGTCCCGCGACCGCAGTCGTACTCTACCCCTGTAGGATATATAGCCCAGGCGTGTACGACTCGAACCGTCTGGACCATGTGCGGTGCCTGTCGGGTCCTCGCGGTCTCCACCGGGGGCCACTGGCGTTGTAACCCGGTAGCTTTCGCCGAGAAACCAACGAATATGCCCGGGGCACGGTTGTCCCCCCGAGTAGTCAAGATCTTCAGCTTGGCGTCCTGTGCTAGTGCGATGTTCCTCAAAGTCGGTAGATAAAACAGCGTCGCAGGGTGCGGGTCGACGAAGCGGGACGAACTTCGGCCATACTGAGCGAGACAGAGAACACTATGGCCGCGCTCAGGAAGTCCTTGAAGCAGATGATGCGCGAGCAGAACGTCTGACTGCCGTAACGGGCTGCCGCTATCCGGCGGAGCGATACTGCGCGGACCGGTACGGTGGATTTGTCAGCTGTCGAGTCCACCCGCAACACGATCAGTAGCGACGGGTCCTGCTTCGCGCCTACGGCGAGCACCGGGGTGGCCGCGGCGGCTTCGGCCGCGTGGAGGTGTTCTGCGAACGCACGCAGTTCGCTGAAGGGCCCGGCCTGATCACCTGCGGGAAGATCGAACGCCATGCGTGAGGTCGCCGCCGCCTAACGGCGGTCGGAGCTGGCATCCCGGACTCTCACGGTGGAGTGCCGCAGCCGGCCGGAAGCCGTCTGGCCGGCTGCGGTCTCCTCGACTGTGGGCGCGTTCAGTTGGAGACGACGAGCCGAATGAACTGTTTGTCGATGACGACCCCGTCTGCCAGGTCCTCGTCCGGGGTTCCGGCAGGGTAGGCGGTGATGGTGGGCTGGGCGGTGCGGTCGCGATCCCAGGCGCGGATCTGCTCGCACAGGCGTTCAGCGAGTCGGGTTCCGGCCGGGCCGTGGCCGATGGCTCCGAGTTCCCAGCGGCGTTCGGTGGCGTCGGGGTCGGGGCCGCGGAGGGTCAGGTAGGCCAGTGAGTCGCCGTCGACCAGGGCGGGGCTGCGATATGTGAAGGCGGGATTGCACAGGCCGGCTTCGGCGGCGGGTTCGGCGGCGAAGCGGCAGGTTCCGGGTTCGGCGCCGGTCAAACGAGGCCAGATGAGGTCGGTGGATTCGTTGGGGACAACGGATGCTCCCGACCAGACAGTGGTCGCGGGCTGCGCGAGAATCCCGTGCAGCGCGGCGGGGTCGATGGGCTGGTCACGGTCGAAGTACAGGGCGACATCGTCGGCGATTTGGCCGGTGCGTTCCCCGTCCTGGCCGTCGCCGATCATCGGGATGAAGCCGCAGAGCTGGCTGTCGGTGGCCCGCAGGACGCCGTCCTGGTGGACGAAGGCCACGCTGCGGGCCTGGCCGCGCCAGTGCAGCGGCACGACGAGCCGGCCGCCGGGCGCGAGCTGGTCCCGCCACCCTGGCGGCAGGTCCCAAGGCCCGACGGTGACGATGATGTGATCGAAGAGAGCCTGGTCGGGGGCACCGAGGGCGCCGTCGCCGGTGAGCACGCGCACGCGGCCGTAGCCGGTGGCCTCCAGCGCGCGCCGGGCCTGCTCGGTCACGTCCGGATGGATGTCGATGGTGGTCACCTGGCCGGTCTCACCGACGAGTTCGGCCAGCAGCGCGGCGTTGTAGCCGGTGCCGGCACCGATTTCCAACACCCGGTCACCAGGGCGAGCATCGAGTTGGCCGAGCATCATCGCCACCACGGTGGGCACGGAGGCGCAGCTGGCGGGCCTGCCGCCAGGGCCGCCGGGCTTGGTGGTGATGGACTTGTCGGCGTAGGCGTCCTCGATGCTGGCGTTGGGCACGAACAGGTGGCGGGGCACCGTCCGCAGCGCCCGCTCGACGCTGACCGAGCGCAGGTGGCCGGCGGCGTCGATGCGGTCGACCATGCGGTTACGCAGGTCTTCGGGCTGGGTATCGGTCGTGGCGGTCATCCGTTTCCTTCCGTGCGCAGTATCTCAAGGGGCAGCGGGCCCCATTTCAAAGGGCAGCGGGGCCTCAAAGGGTCGGTGGGGCGAGGAGCAGACAGGCGTCCCACCGGGTGGTAGACGCCGTGTCGGCGCAGATGTGGCGGGTCAGCGCGATGCCCGCCGCGCCTTCCAACAGTCCGTCGCCGGTCGCCTGTGTCGCGCGGTGGAAGTGCTGCTCGAACCTGGTGTGCAGATCGGGCAGGACGGCGGCCAGGGCGCTGTCGGGACCGGCGTCGGCCGCCGCTCGCCGGGTGGTCTGGACAAGCCCGGCCCATCCGTGACAGACGCCGGCGTCGCCGAGCTGCGCCAGCTGCTTCTCGTCGACGAGGCATCCGGCCAGTGCGGACTCGGCCTCGTGCTGCCGCCGCCGGTCGCCCAGCGCCAGGGCGGCCACCTGCTGGGCACGAGCCAGTCCCGGGGTGCCGTAGCACCAGCTGGGTCGTTGCGGGCCGGGCTGCTGGACGGCCCCAGCCTTCCATTCGGAAGGGGAGATCATGCCGGGCCACCACCATCGCCCCGGGGTGCCGCAGCGCCACTGGTCCAGCTCGGCGCAGATCCGGTCGATCGCCTCGGCGTGACCCGGCACGATGATCCCGAGCCTCATCGCGGTGGCCAGCAACGCCAGTGGCCCGCTGATGCCGTGAGCGAAACCCAGATTGCTGTGACCGCCCGGCCACGCGGGAGAGGGCTGATCGCCGGGACCGTGACCGGTCCACCATCCCGGCAGCCGCTGACCGTCGACGGTCACGGATTCCGTGGCCAGACCCACCAGGTAGGACAGGACGTCGGACAACAGTTCGGTGTGGTGGGCCTGGAGCAGGTACACGCCGATCCCGGTCAACCCGTTGATCAGGTCGAACTCGCGCAGTTCTGCCAACTGCCCGCGCTCGATCCGCTCGTATGCCCGGCCCAGGCGCTGCCGGGTGAGCGAGATCATGTGGCCGTCCAGGGTGGCCAGCGCGGCGGCGTAGGCCGGGTGGTCGGCCGCGCGAAGGACGAAGGCGACGGCCGGGGCACCCCGGAACAGGCCGCAGGCGTCTGGGCCTGCGACAACAGGACTGCGGGTCATCGCGGTGACCCACTGATGGGCTGTGCCCCAGTCTTCGATGCCGGCGCGGGCGCGGGCGATGTGCAGCAGCGCGATCCCGGTGGCTCCGTTGGACAGCGACTGGCTCCAGTCCGGTGAGGGATCGCGCCCTGGTGGCCGGGCGAGCGGATCGGTGCACGTCACCGGCCTTCACCACCGCCCTGGTGGCGGGTTTGCCAGGCCAGTGCTGCCTGGCGGGCCAGACGGCGGCAGGTGCGTTCGCTGTCCGGGTCGATGCCGAGGGCCCGGTTGTGGTGCATGTGCAGCAGCGACTCCACCACGCGGTCGAGATCCGCGTCCGTCGGCAGGTGCTTGCGGTAGGTGGCCAGCGTGTCGGCGCGGGCCTGCCAGGCGTGGTCGACCGCCGCGGCCCAGCCGGGCACATCCCGCAGCGCTCCCATGTCGGTGGCTAGCCGAAGGGCCTGGCCGGTCACCGCCCGGTCCGTGGCGGGTGCGGAGGGGACGGGTCGGGCGGCCAACCAGTCCATCGCCTCGGCGTGCTCGCCGACAAAGCCGGTGACGATGCCGACCATGTTCGCCACGGCCAGCGCGGTGGGGTGTGCGGCGGCGGCGGTGGTCCGGTCCCGCAATGCGGTGGCGACGAGGTGGGAGTCGGCGACGAAGACGTCCTCGGCCGCGTTCATCGCCGCGCCGTGCCCGTAGCGGCCGATCTCGGGATAGTAGGTGTCGATGACCAGCTGTCCGGCGATGCCTGCCTGCCGCATCCGCTGCGCCCACTCCCCCACCCTGTTTGTGCACGTAGCGTAATGGTGGCGGTTGGTCCGGATGCGCAGCCGGAGGTGGTCGGTCTCCTGCGAGCTGTGGTAGCGCAGCCACCAGCACGAGGGCTCGGTGTTGAGCGCGGCCAGCAGGGTGGGCAGGTGCTCGGTGATGATCTCGTTCATCCGCTCAGGATGGGTGTAGATCTTGGCAGACAGCCAGGTCGTGTCCGGGGTGCCGGGCAGCTGGCCGTGCGTGTTGGTCACCGTGGGCAGCGTCCCGCGCAGGGGGTTGGGCGCGGCGGCGCGGGTGGTGACAAGGGGTAGCGCGATTTCGTGGGCGTGGCCGGCGATCCACCCGTACTCGGCTGGTGGGGTGACCGCATAGAGGATGGCTTGGCCATACCGTTTGAGGTGGGCATGCAGGAGGGTCGCGTGCGCGGGCTCGTCGAGGGTCAGGCGCAGCGTGCGGTCTGCGTCGCGCAGCTCAACCACCTCGGGACACCCCCAGCGCTGCCGCCACCGGTCGAGCACCTGCTGCCGGTGTTCTGAACCGGCCTGGCCTTGCGGCAGGTCGTCGATGGTCAGCCGCCACTGCGTCGGGGACAGGATGGTGCGCCGGTAGCGCACCTGTGGCAGGAACGGCAGCCGGATGTGCGGACCCCAGTCGAACTGGTACCAGGCGGCGGAAAACGCCCGTGGCAGGTGAGCCAGAAAGCGGGCCAGCGGCGAGGGCTGCTTGTCCAGCGCGAGCGCGTGAAACACCTGCGGCTCAATGATTTGGCGGCGCGAGAGGCTGACCAGGTGCAGCCGGTCGCGGGTTGCGGTGATGGCCAGGTCGTCGACCGCGATGAGGCCGGTGTCGGCGGGCCCCCGGTGCTCCCCGAGCGGGAGCAGGTGGTCGAGGTAGGACGGGACGCGGCAGACGTTCTCCGCGTGCGGGTACAGCGGCCCGAAGGACATCTGCGCGCGCAGCGCGCCGTCGGTGGCGGCGGGCAGTGCCCGGTACGCCTGTGCGAGGCCGGAGCCGGTGGCCGTCGGCGTGAATCGCGAGGTGAGGGTGCCAGCGGAGCGGGCGGGAGCGACCGTGAGGAGGAAGTCGCCGTGCTGAAGCGCCGTGGTGCTGGCGGCGTGGATGCGTGCGGACAGCTCGACGTGCGGCGGGATGTAGCGCTCGTCGAACGTCTCGTCAGTTAACTCGCCGACCTGCTCATCGGTGAGCACGATCTCGCGGGTGCCGTCGGCCATCGCCTGCCAGGCCAGCGCCAGCAGCCGCTCGTCCCGCTCCGAGATACCCGGTATCGGTGCGGGCAGCACGCTCCCGCGATACCCCGCCGGATAACCCAGACCGGCGTCCGGGTCGAGCACCTCGGCCAGCGACACCAGCGTGCCGGTGCCATATCGGTCGACGAACGCGGTATGGAAGGCGTGCCAAGCTGCTTCACCTGTCGGTTGCCGCGTCAGGCGCAGCAGCGCGCTGGCAGCCCGCTCCATCTCCACCACAACCTGGTTCGGCAGCTGCACCACGCAGTCGAGCAGCAGGTCCACCGCCAGCGGTGTGCGCCCCTCCGGCGAGAGTTCTCTCATCCGGCCCGTGATCGCCGCGCGGACGCGGCTCTGCTCGGCCCGCGTGGTCGTCTCGTGGTTGTGGTGGCGCAGGTCCGCCAGCAGGGCGTCCAGGTCGCGCACCAGGGACGCGAGGGCTGGCAAACCCCCGGCGTCGGCGTGGTGCAGCCGGTCCATGAGGTAAGCGAACGGATCGGTGACCGTGAACGGGGCGCGCAGACTGGTCAGCAGGTAGCCCTGCCGCACCAGTTCGGTGAGCATGCCCCGCGCCGTTGACCGGTCGACGGAGAAGCTCTCGGCCAGCGTGTCGATCAGGGCTCCGAACCGGACAGGGGTTGCCGCCAAGTCGTTGACTGCCGCGACCGCGCGGGTATAATGAATGGTCACCCGGTTCGGCCCTTGCGGCACTTCCAGTCGCCCACCACGCCGGACAGCCAGATCGGTGACCACCACATCGAGCCGTTCCAACAGCTCGGGGCAGCGTTCAGCGCGAGCGATGATGTCGGCCAGCCATCCGGTGTTGACGCGGGCCACCCCTCGATGATCCGCGCCCCAGTCCACCTGGGCCGTCTTGCCCAAGCTCACCGGGGCCACACCGGCGAACAGGCCGAAGGGGGTGGGGCGGCCGATACTGCGTAGCAGGTAACGCGCGGTGGAGAGGGTGGCGCTTCGGATCTGCTTGTTGCCCACGGTACGATCGGCGCGGATGGCGTCGACGCCCTCGCCCAGGGACGGGCTGGCTTGCCGCACGGCGTCGGCGAAATCGGGGCGGGACCACATCTGGTCCAACCAGTGCCGGCACGCATCCGTGTCGGTCAGGTCAGGCCACCAGTCCACGGCGTCGGTCAGCGGCGCGGCTGCCGCCCGAAGCAACGCAACGTCGATGTG
>NZ_CAAAFT010000462.1:0-4365 GCF_900634765.1 Candidatus Protofrankia californiensis
GCGTTGCTTCGGGCGGCAGCCGCGCCGCTGAGCGATGTCGTGGACTGGTGGCCCGACCTGACCGACACAGATGCGTGCCGGCACTGGTTGGACCAGATGTGGTCCCGCCCTGATCTCGCCGACGCTGTGCGGCAAGCCAGCCCGTCCCTGGGAGAGGGCGTCGACGCCATCCACGCCGGTCGTACCGTTGGCGGCAAGCAGATCCGAAGCGCCACCCTGTCCACCGCGCGTTACCTGCTGCGCAGCATCGGCCGCCCCACCCCCTTCGGCCTGTTCGCCGGTGTGGCCCCGGTGAGCTTGGGCAAGACGACCCAGGTGGACTGGGGCGCGGATCACCGAGGGGTGGCCCGCGTCGACACCGGGTGGCTGGCTGACATCATCGCTCGCGCTGAACGCTGCCCCGAGCTGCTGGAACGGCTCGACGTAGTGGTCACCGATCTGGCTGTCCGGCGTGGAGGGCGACTGGAAGTACCGCAAGGGCCGAACCGGGTGACCATTCGCTATACCAGCGCGGTCGCGGCGGTCCACGACCTGGCGGCAACGCCTGTCCGGTTCGGGGCCCTGATCGACACGCTGGCCGAGGGCTTCTCCGTCGACCGGTCAACGACGCGGGGCATGCTCACCGAACTGGTGCGGCACGGCTACCTGCTGACCAGCCTGCGCGCCTCATTCACGGTCACCGATCCGTTCGCTCACCTCATGGACCGGCTGCACCACGCTGGCGCCGGGAGTTTGCCGGCCCTCGCGTCCCTGGTGCACGACCTGGACGTCCTGCTGGCGGACCTGCGCCACCACAACCACGAGACAACCACGCGGGCCGAGCAGAGTCGCGTCCGCGCGGCGATCACGGACCGGATGAGAGAACTCTCGCCGGAGGGGCGCACGCCGCTGGCGGTGGACCTGCTGCTTGACTGCGCGGTGCAGCTGCCGAACCAGGTCGCGGTGAAATGGAGCGGGCTGCCAGCGCGCTGCTGTGCCTGACGCGGCAGCCGACAGGTGAAGCAGCTTGGCACGCCTTCCATGCCGCGTTCGTCGACCGGTACGGCACCGGCACGCTGGTGCCGCTGGCCGAGGTGCTCGACCCGGACGCCGGCCTGGGTTATCCGGCGGGGTATCGCGGGAGCGTGCTGTACGCACCGATACCGGGTATCCCGGAGCGGGACGAGCGGCTGCTGGCGCTGGCCTGGCAGGCGATGGCCGACGGTACCCGCGAGATCGTGCTCACCGATGAGCAGGTCAGCGAGTTAACTGACGAGACGTTCGACGAGCGCTACATCCCGCCGCACGTCGAGCTGTCCGCCCGCATTCACGCCGCCAGCACCACGGCGCTTCAGCATGGCGACTTCCTCCTCACGGTCGCTCCCGCCCGCTCCGCTGGCACCCTCACGTCGCGATTCACGCCGACGGCCACCGGCTCCGGCCTCGCGCAGGCGTACAGGGCACTGCCCGCCGCCACCGACGGCGCGCTGCGCGTACAGATGTCCTTCGGGCCGCTGTACCCGCACGCGGAGAACGTCTGCCGTGTCCCGGCCTACCTCGACCACCTGCTCCCGCTCGGGGAGCACCGCGAACCCGCCGACACCAGCCTCATCGCGGTCGACGACCTGGCCATCACCGCAACCCGCGACCGGCTGCACCTGGTCAGCCTCTCGCGCCGCCAAATCATTGAGCCGCAGGTGTTTCACGCGCTCGCGCTGGACAAGCAGCCCTCGCCGCTGGCCCGATTCCTGGCTCACCTGCCACGGGCGTTTTCCGCCGCCTGGTACCAGTTCGACTGGGGTCCGCACATCCGGCTGCCGTTCCTGCCCCGGGTGCGCTACCGGCGCACCATCTTGTCCCCGACACAGTGGCGGCTGACCACCGACGACCTGCCGCAAGGCCAGGCCGGTCCAGACCACTGGCGGCAGGTGCTCGACCGGTGGCGGCAGCGCTGGGGGTGCCCCGAGGTGGTTGAGCTGCGCGACGCAGACCGCACGCTGCGCCTGACCCTCGACGAACCCGCGCACGCCACCCTCCTGCATGCCCACCTCAAGCGGTATGGCCAAGCCATCCTCTATGCGGCCACCCCACCAGCCGAGTACGGGTGGATCGACGGCTACGCCCACGAAATCGCGCTACCCCTTGTCACAACCCGCGCCGCCGCGCCCAACCCTCTGCGCGGGACGCTGCCCACGGTGACCAACACGCACGGCCAGCTGCCCGGCACCCCGGACACGACCTGGCTGTCTGCCAGGATCTACACCCATCCCGAGCGGATGAACGAGATCATCACCGAGCACCTGCCCACCCTGCTGGCCGCGCTCGACACCGAGCCCTCGTGCTGGTGGCTGCGCTACCGCAGCTCGCAGGAGACCGACCACCTCCGGCTGCGCATCCGGACCAACCGCCACCACTACGCTACGTGCACAAACAGGGTGGGGGAGTGGGCGCAGCGGATGCGACAGGCAGGCATCGTCGGACAGCTGGTCATCGACACCTACTATCCCGAAATCGGCCGCTACGGGCACGGCGCGGCGATGAACGCGGCCGAGGACGTCTTCGTCGCCGACTCCCATCTCGTCGCCACCGCATTGCGGGACCTGACCACCACCACCGCCGCCGCACACCCCACCGCGCTGGCCGTGGCGAACATGGTCGGCATCGTCACCGGCCTTGTCGGCGAGCACGCCGAGGCGATGGACTGGTTGGCCGCCCGACCCGTCCCCTCCACACCCACCACGGACCGGGCGGTGACCGGCCAGGCCATTCGGTTAGCCACCGACATGGGAGCGCTGCGGGAAGTGCCCGGCTGGGCCGCAGCGGTCGACCACGCCTGGCAGGCCCGCGCCGACACGCTGGCCACCTACCGCAAGCACCTGCCGACGGACGCGGACCTCGACCGCGTGGTGGAGTCGCTGCTGCACATGCACCACAACCGGGCCCTCGGCATCGACCCGGACGGCGAACGCACCTGCCGCCGTCTGGCCCGTCAGGCGGCACTGGCCTGGCAAACCCGCCACCAGGGCGGCGGTGAGGGCCGGTGACGCGCACCGATCCGCTCGCCCGACCACCGGGGCACGATCCCTCACCGGACTGGAGCCAGTCACTGTCCAACGGAGCCGCCGGGATCGCGCTGCTGCATATCGCCCGCGCCGGCATCGAAGGCTGGGACACAGCCCACCAGTGGGTCACCGCGATGACCCGCAGCCCCGTTGTCGCCGACCCCGACGCCTGCGGCCTGTTCCGGGGTGCTCCGGCTGTCGCCTTCGTCCTTCGCGCGGCCAACCACCCGGCCTACGCCGCCGCGCTGGCCACCCTGGACGGCCACATCACCGCACTCACCCGGCAGCGCCTGGGCCGGGCATACGAGCGGATCGAGCGCGGGCAGTTGGCAGAACTGCGCGAGTTCGACCTGATCAACGGGTTGACCGGGATCGGCGTGTACCTGCTCCAGACCCATCACACCGAACTGCTGTCCGAGGTCCTGTCCTACCTGGTGGGTCTGGCCACGGAATCCGCGACCGTCGGCGGCCAGCGGCTGCCGGGATGGTGGACCGGTCACGGCCCCGGCGACCAGCCCTCTCCCGCGTGGCCGGGCGGCCACAGCAATCTGGGTCTCGCTCACGGCATCAGCGGGCCACTGGCGTTGCTGGCCACCGCGATGAGGCTCGGGATCATCGTGCCGGGTCATGCCGAGGCGATCGACCGGATCTGCGCCGAGCTGGACCAGTGGCGCTGCGGCACCCCGGGGCGACGGTGGTGGCCCGGCATGATCTCCCCGGCCGAATGGAAGGCTGGGGCCGTCCAGCAGCCCGGCCCGCAACGACCCGGCTGGTGCTACGGCACCCCTGGACTGGCTCGTGCCCAGCAGGTGGCCGCCCTGGCGCTGGGCGACCGGCGGCGGCAGCACGAGGCCGAGTCCGCACTGGCCGGATGCCTCGTCAACGAGAAGCAGCTGGCTCAGCTCAACGACGCCGGCGTCTGTCACGGATGGGCCGGGCTTGTCCAGACCACCCGGCGAGCGGCGGCTGACGCCGGTCCCGACAGCGCCCTGGCCGCCGTCCTGCCCGATCTGCACACCAGGTTCGAGCAGCACTTCCACCGCACGACACAGGCGACCGGCGACGGACTGTTGGAAGGCGCGGCGGGCATCGCGCTGACCCGCCACATCTGCGCCGACACGGCGTCTGCCACCCGGTGGGACGCCTGTCTGCTCCTCGCCCCACCGACCCTTTGAGGCCCCGCTGCCCTTTGAAATGGGGCCCGCTGCCCCTTGAGATACTGCGCACGGAAGGAAACGGATGACCGCCACGACCGATACCCAGCCCGAAGACCTGCGTAACCGCATGGTCGACCGCATCGACGCCGCCGGCTACCTGCGCTCGG
>NZ_CAAAFT010000463.1:0-9118 GCF_900634765.1 Candidatus Protofrankia californiensis
TCAATGCGTTTCCTGCTGCGGGTCGAGCCGGTCGACGTCGGTGCCGACTACGCAGTGCTGTCGGTGATCGGCCCGGACGCCGTGGACGTCGTGAACAGCGCGCTCGCACCGCTCGACCCCCCGCTCCACCGACCCGCCGGGCAGAGTGTGACCGTGAGCTACGACGGCGACCTGCTGGCGCAGGGACAGTATCCACTCGCCCGGACGGTCGTCCGGCCGGACGCCGCACCGCCGGCCGTGGCCAGCCACCCTGTGACCAACCACGAGAGTCCGGACAGGTACGGGATACTTGTCCGGGCGATGCCCAGTGGTGTCGACCTGCTCACACCACGGTGGACGCTGGGCGGGACGGTCGAACGGCTCATCTCCGCGGGTGCCTCCCTCACCGGTATCGGCGCGTTCGAGGCGATGCGAGTCGCCGACCGCCGGCCCCGCCTGGGCTCGGAGACGGACCATCGGACGATTCCGCACGAGGTCGGCTGGCTGACCACCGCCGTCCACCTCGACAAGGGCTGTTACCGCGGTCAGGAGACCGTCGCCCGCGTCCACAACCTGGGACGCCCGCCACGACGCATGGTCCTGCTGCATCTGGACGGCACGACAGTCACCCGAGGCGCACCGGTGAGCAGCAGTGGCCGGACGGTCGGGTTCGTGGGCACATCGGTCGTACACACGGAACTCGGTCCGATCGCGCTCGCGGTCGTGAAACGTACCGTGACCGACGAAACCGCCCTGGTCATCGTCGATCCGGAAGCGGGCGAGGTCGCGGCGTCCGTGGAGCCGGCGAGCGGGCCTGAGCAACCGGCCCGCCCGGCCGGCCGTCTCGTCGGCTGACCTGACCAGTTCGTCGTCCCCGTCCATCGCCGCCGCGGCCGGTTCAGCCGGGGGGGCGACCGTCATACGGGTGGGACGGGCAAATTCAGGCGGGACGGGCGAGAAGCTGATCCACTTCGCGGACCTCCGGATCCGACGCGTGTCGGCGCAGGGAGCGCCGAACCTCTTCCGCCCGACGCGCGTTTCGCTGCGAACGGGTGGCTTCCAGGAACGGCACCGCCTCGCGGGCGAGCGCGCACCCGTGGTCGAGGTTGCCCAGATCGATCTGAACAGCCGCGCGGCGGAGCAGGTATGTGGCGTGGTCACGGGCGCGGGCGACCGGGTGCACCTCGAGGGAGCGACCCAGCCACCGGTCCGCCTGCGGCAGACGACCGAGATCGATGTAGCAGATCCCGAGCTGGGCTGTGTAGAACCCTTCATCGAAAATGTTCGCCCAGGCCGGATCCTGCGGGGTGGACCGGTCGAAGGCCGCTTCGGCCCGGGCAAGCGCCCGGAAGCATCCAGCCGAATCCCCCAGAGCCGCATACGCCCGTGCCAGCCTCATCTGGAACATCGCGCCAGCTCGTCCGCTGATGCCACCGCTGCTCGCCACGGCCGCTTCCGCCAGTTCGACGGCTTCCCCCGGACGGGCGAAGTCGACGCACTGCAGCGACATGTTCTTCATGATGTTCGCACCGACCAGCCGGTCTCCGGCAGCGTGAGCGGCGTGCAGGGCCGCGATCCAGTAACGCTGCGCGCTCGTATGATAACCAGCATCGAACGACGCCCAACCGGCGACTCGGGCGAGCTCGGCGGCGAGCAGCTGGAGGCTCGCCCCGATCTTTTCCGTGTACGAACCCCTGGCGAGCAGCTCGGCCACCACCCGGAGCTCAGCGTCCACAAGCCGCCGGACGCCCTCCCCGCCAAGCCGGTCGTCCATCAGCCGTAATCCCGGGATGTTGTGCTCGATGCGGTGGACTATCTGTTCGTCCACCCGCCCGCCGTCCAGTGCGGCGACGAGGCGGGTGGGCTCCAGGCTGAGCCACTCGTTGGCCAGGCTCGCCACGCCTGCTCCGGTGATGGTGAGAAACCCTCGACGGTCGGTGAGGGCACCCTCGACAACATCGATCATGGAAGTCACGCTGCCCGCGCCGTTCCACGGGTAGTCGGTACGTACGACGTCACCGGTCGGAAGCCATGTAGGCCAGGGATGGGACTCGACCTTCTCGGCCGAAACCCCCAACTCGGCGGCAAGGGCGAGTTGGGAGACACGATCAGGCACGACGCCCCGGTGTTCCCACCGCCAGACCTTCTGACGTTCCGCCGCCATGTTGGCCACGCCCAGGTCACGCGCACGGCGCGCCACCACTCGGGCCAACCGCTGGTAGGACCAGCCACGCTGCGCCCGGACGAACGCGAGCGGGTGAGCGCAGGCGCCGGCACCATCGGTCGACATCATCTGCCTCCTTCGAGTCGCATCTGGTAAGCAGCTAACGACGCTATGTGGTGACATCTTCGCGACACAGTGACAAACAGGAAGCGATGCGTGCACAAAGACCACAGAAGGACAACAGCGCGCGCCCTTTGGCACCGATTGCACGGGTGTTCACAACATGACCACGAATGCACCACAAGAAATCACGCACAAGCCATTGACTGCTCATCTGCTTGCTGTCGAGCAAGATCGTGCCTTGATCCTACCGCCGGTTGCGAGCCATGCGAGAGGTGGACCACAACGAGATCACACGGAGCGTCCCAGAGCGCCCACTCCTCGCTTACGCTCTCCGTTTGGCAACGGAACGGATACGAAAAGAAATGAAAAGAGAGGAGTGCGCCCTGGCGAACAGTAACCGTCGGTTACATGACAAGCGTCTCCGCCTGGCTCTGCAGCTCGGTCAGCGTGGACACCGGGTCCGCACCCAGCATGATCCTCGCGACCGCCTCGGACGCGAGGATCGGCACTTCACCACCCCGCGGCCCGGACCAGTACGGCGCGCGGGCGAGCGAATCGATCAGAGCGTTGAAGGGTACGACCTGCGGATACTGTCTGTACAACGCCACGAGCTGGTTCGCGGCCTCGGTGTCGACCGGCAGGTAGCTCAGCGCCTTCACGCCCGCGGCGACCACGTCCGGAGCAAACAGCGACATCATCAGTTCGGTGGCCATCTCGTTCTGGCAGCGGTCGGTGGCCAGCACCACGAGACCGTTTCCGCCGACCACCGGATGCGGCGTACCGCCCGGCAGAACGGGGATCGGCGCCACACCGAGCGGGAACATGCCCTTGCTCCGGCGCTCAATGGCCTGCAGCCCCGGCACAACCGAGCTGATGCTCGCGCCCACGATCGCGGACTGCCTGCTGAAACCGAAGCGGACCATGGCGTCAGCCGGTGTGTTCGACTGTGGCCCGTAACTACCGACCCTGGCCAGGAAGCTCGCGGTGTCGCGCGCCGCGGCACTGGTGAAGTCCGGCCGTCCCCCGGCATTCTGAATGTTCGCGCCCTTCGACCCGGCGATGGTGTTGAAGAACCACTGTCCGAACTGGTCCCCGGTTGGCAGGTCGATCGGCTGGACGCCGGGAAGAACCTTCTTGATCTTCTCGGCGGCGGCGAGCACACCGGTGGTGCTCTTCAGCGACGCCGGGTCCACCCCGGCCTGGGCGAGCATCTCGGCGTTGTAGAGCAGGACGGGTACGGACACCTGCTGCGGGACGACGAACAGCTGGCTACCCACCTTGCCCAGCGCGGCGAACCGCTGGTCGTAGGACGCGCGCAGCGACCGCGGCGACAGCTCCTGGGCGTCGAGCTGCTGGACGAAGGTGGCCAGCAGGTCGAGCCCGGCCACCGCGAGGTCCGTGCTGTGCCCGATGGACGCATTGGCGCCGATCTGCTGGACGATCTGGGAATAGGTGGTCGCGGTGGACGTGATTTCGACGGTCAGGCCGGGATGGGCCTTTTCCATGCGAACCTTGCCGACCCTGGCGGTGTCGGCGAGCGGACCACTCGCGATCATCCGCAGCGCCTTGACCTTCGTCGCGCACTGGATCGATGCCGTGGCCCCGTTCGCATCGTCCACGGCGACGGTGGCCGGCCGAGCCGGCGGGCGGAGGCTGGATTTCGACGACGGGCTGTTCGAACCACCCACCCCACACGCGGTAATCGTGAACACGGCGGCGGCAACGGCGAACCGCGTCGCCGGCGGAATCCGGATCAAGTTTCTTCCTTTCAGGCTCTTATGCCCCGACGCCGCCGCCGGTCTTGGTGCCGGCGCCGCCGGTGATTCCGGCGAGCGGCCGACACCGGACCGGAACGAACACAGTCGATTTCGCGGTACTTGGCGCGCCCGGCATCATGGAGGCGAGAGCCGACAATGGAAATGTAATTCGCAGGCTCGCGGGCCGCGGGGCCGCCGAGGTTGCCGGTCGGACCCGGCCACGGACACCGTCGACGTCGGGCGCCCCATGCGTCGACGCCGCCGTGAGCTGCGAGACACACCACGAAGGACGAAGCTTGCCGGTCGCCGACCGCCCGCGAGCGCAACCACGGGCAGGCCCCTGTGCCGGCGTCCCCGGGCGGGTCTCATCTGTTCGGTACACGGCTGAAATCCTGGCGGTTTGGCGAACACTTGTATACGACCGGGGCATGTCGCCACGACCACACACATGACTGTCCGTTCATGGGAGGGCAGCAGGAACAAGATTGGCGACCGGAACCCTGCTGTCGTATTTCCGACAATGTTGGGGAACGCACATCGGGAAATCCACCGGCAGCGATTCCGGTCGGGTCGACGACAAGCTTCGAAGAAGCGCCTGGCCACCGCTGGAAGCAGCACCGAAAACAGCGCGGAGAGCACCCGGACGCCGTGGCCGGGCGCCGGGACCCGGCAGGGAAGTTCAGTCGTCCGGGCGGCGTCCACGACCGGACGCTGGGAAAGCGGGCGCCGGTAACCCGGCGGCCGGTCCCGGCCAGGCCCTGGACCGCCCTGCCGACCGGGCGGAACAGGAGCCGAACACGGCAGAACAGAGGAACGCAGAACAGAGGAACAGAGGAGAACAGGAGCCGACAGAGCGCCGACGGCACCGAAGCGGCCAGCGGGCCGCAGGATATGCGATCATGCTCCCGGCGCGGAGTGGGCATGCCGGGTCACGGACTCGCGGGCCCGATGTCCCATGTCCCATGTCCGACAGCAGCGCCTCGACCTACGGACGGCCAGCAGAATGTGCCTCATCCGCGCGATCCCTGCAAGAATGACAATTGACCTGATGCCGATCTTCGGGACCACGATGAGCGAGCGCAACAGCTCCGAATGGGGGCACGTCGGCGACGACGGCACCGTGTATGTACGCACGCCCGCGGGTGAACGCCCCGTCGGCTCCTGGCGGGCGGGCTCTCCCGCAGAGGGCCTTGCGCACTTTGCCCGGCGTTATGACGACCTGACCGCCGAAGTCGCGCTGCTGGAACAGCGGCTGACCGTCCCCAGTGCCGACCCTACGGATCTCGCCTCAAGCGCACACCGGCTGCTGGTGTCCCTCGACACCGCGGCGGTGGTGGGTGATCTGGGCGCGGTCACCAGACGGTTGGAGTCCGTGCTGGACGCGGTCGGCGAACGCGCCGCGCAGCGCGAGGCCGAGCGCGCCCGGCGGGCCACCGACGCGGTGGAGGCGAAGAAGGCACTCGTCGCCGAGGGCGAACACCTCGCCCACAGCTCCGACTGGAAGGCCGTCGGGGAGCGGTTCCGTTCGATCACGGTCGAGTTCCGGACGATCACGGGAGTGGATCGCCGCACCGACACCGACCTGTGGAAGAGGATCGCTGCCGCACGCGAGGAGTTCAACCGGCGCCGCAGCGCCCACTTCGCCGCGCTCGACCAGCAGCGGACCGAGTCCAGGCAGCGCAAGGAAGCGATCGTGGCCGAGGCCGAGGCTCTTGTCGAGTCCAGCGAGTGGCCGGCCACCAGCGCTCAGTACCGGGCACTGATGAACCAGTGGAAGTCGGCCGGACGCGCACCCAAGGACGTCGAGGATGCGCTGTGGGTTCGCTTCCGATCCGCGCAGGACACGTTCTTCGCCCGGCGCAACGCCGCCAACGCCGAACGGGACGCGCATCTGCGGGTGAATCAGGCAGCCAAGGAGCAGCTGCTTGCCGAGGCCGCCGCGCTCGATCCCGCCCGATCCGACCAGGCGCTGCGCAGGCTGCGACAGATCGAAGAACAGTGGGATCTCATCGGGAAGGTGCCGCGGGACGCCGTCAGCGACCTCGAACGGCGGCTGTCCGCTGCCGGTGACCGCATCCGGTCTGCGGCGGATTCCCGGTGGCGCCGGCAGGAGACGGCCGAATCCCCGTTCGTGACAACGCTACGGGAGTCGGTTGCCAAGCTGGAGGCAAGACTGGAACGTGCCCGTGCCCACGGGCGTGCGGACGAGGTGACCGAGACCGAGTCGGCGCTTGCGACGCAGCGCGAGTGGCTCGCGCACGCGACACGCTGATCGACGGCTCGTGGCCACCGGGCTGCAGGCCACCGCGATGCGGCCCGGCCGGAATGCCCGGAATACGACCTCGGCTTCCTGCGCTGGTATACCTGTGCGCGTTCGGGCAGCCTGAAACCGAGCGTGTCCGTCGGGGCGGGGGCAAAGGGGCCCCGACCACTCCAGGCTGCTTGCCGAGCGCTTGCCGCAGCTAGCATCCAGACGTACGCTGCGAACGACCGGTTCGGCGATGTCGCGAGCCTCGCGGCCGTGAACATGGTTCACCGGGCGCACAGGACGCGCCTCGGACGAGAGGAGGCCGACACTGAACGTGCCGCCCCTGAATGTACGCGATCTCGGAGACTTCATCAGGGATCAGCGCAAGGCCGCACAGATCTCAGTTCGTCAGCTCGCCCGGCAGGCCGGGGTCAGCAATCCCTATCTGAGCCAGATCGAGCGCGGTCTACGAAAGCCGTCCGCGGAAATTCTACAGCAGATTGCCAAGGCACTCCGGATCTCGGCGGAAGTGCTTTACGTGCAGGCCGGCATTCTCGACGAACGGTCGGCGGACAGCGACGTGACCGCCGCGATTCTCGCGGACACGGCTCTCACCGAACGGCAGAAGCAGGTCATCGTCGAGATCTACGACGCGTTCCGGAAGGAGAACGCCGTATACGGGCTGAGCGCCGGAACCTCCCCGCCGGACGACCCGGAGCGCAACGGATCCGCGTCAGGACCCGCGTCAGGTTCCGACGCGGACGCCGGCGGGGATCCCGACTCCGACCGGCCGAGGGCCGCTGCGGGCGAGGACCCACCCGGGGGCGCCCCGCAGACAACGGGCCCGACCGTGACCAGTTCAACCACGGCGACCAGTTCAACCACGGCCACCGAGACGGAGCCGGCCGCAACCACCCGCAGGACCAGCGCAGCCGCCCGAGCGGCGACCGCGCCTGGCCCACGGACTCCTGGCGCGTCCGGCGCCGCGTCGAGGCGGACACCGGCGGCCCGGCGTCCGCGGGCGACAGCGACCACCGGTGAAACCGGCAAGGCCGGCGGAGATGTTGTCACGAAGGCCGGTCGCGCGTCGTCCGGTCGCTCCACACGCACAGCCGCGGTTACCGACGAAGCCGCTGTCCATGACCGGACAGATGACGCCTCAAAATCAACAAAGTGACAACGAAGCGACATCTGACGATCGGGTCATAGCCACGAAACTGGAGGTAGCGATGGCCACCATTCGAACCAGCGCCGACAAGTCGGACGACACCGTCGAGGTTACGGCCGACGTCAAGGTCCCGCTGTCCGAAGTCCGCAAGCCCCTGTACGCCTATGTGGGCGCCGCGGACGCCGCGGTGGAGAAGATCCTGAGTATTCCCACCGTCTACGCCGACGAGATCAAGAAGATTTCCGGCCGAGTCAACGACATTTCCGTCCACGCCCAGAGGTTTCCGGCCAACGTGCAGACCGCCGTGGCATCCCTGCCCTCGTCGGTGAGTTCCCAGCTTTCCGACCTGCAAGGACGCGCAAGCTCGCTCTACAACAGCTTCGCCGACCGCGGCGAGAAGCGCGTTGCCAGCATTCGCCGCAGCCCGACGACCGAGGAGGCCGTGACCCGGACCCGCAACGCGGTCAACCGGACCAAGGCCGCGCGTCCGTCGACCGACCACGCGCCGAAGGACGCCGGCGGCGCCGACGAGAGCAGGGCCGAGGACAACGGCACCACCGACGCCGCGCAGTCCGACTGACCCGCTGACCGCATATACCGGTCGGCATACCCGGCCGATACCGCCTCACGGTGGGAACTTCGCCACCACTCGGGAAGAACAACCGGATGCCACCGATCCGATCCGGCAACCATGGACCCCGGAGAAGCCCAGACCCTAACGTCCGGGGTTCATGGTATGTCGTGTTGTACTGATGATATGAGATATCGTCCACTGGGATCTTCCGGCCTACTGGTATCCGTCGTCGGTCTCGGCTGCAACAACTTCGGCTCAAGGGTCGACCTCGAGGGCACCCGGGCCGTCGTCACGGCAGCACTCGACAACGGCATCACCCTATTCGACACGGCGGACACATATGGCAACAAGGGCGGTTCGGAGACCCTGCTCGGCCATATCCTGCGGGCCCGGCGCGACGAGGTGGTCCTCGCCACCAAGTTCGGTAACGACATGGGTGGGGTGTACGGACCCGACTTCAATGCCCGTGCTTCGCGCCGGTACATCCGCAAAGCCGTGGAAGGTTCGCTTCGCCGGCTGCAGACCGACTACATAGATCTTTTCCAGCTCCACAGCCCGGACGCGTTCACCCCGATCGAGGAGACGCTGGCCGCTCTCGACGAGATAGTGCGCGAGGGCAAGGTCCGCTACGTGGGTTCGTCGAACCTCGCGGCCTGGCAGGTCGCCGACGCCGAGTGGACCGCGCGCGCGTCCGGTACAACGCGCTTCATTTCGGCTCAGAACCATTACAACCTGCTGGAACGCGGTGTCGAGGTCGAACTCGTCCCGGCCGCGCAGAAGTACGGCATCGGCATTCTGCCGTACTTTCCCCTCGCGAACGGCATCCTCACCGGCAAGTACTTCCGGGACGAACAACCACCGCACGGGACGCGGTTGGCCGGGCGCCAGGACGAACTGACCGACGAGGTGTTCGACCAGGTCGAGATCTTGGAGACCTTCGCCCGTGAACGCGGTCGCTCGCTGCTGGACGTGGCGCTCGGCGGCCTGGCCGCGCAACCGGCGGTCGCGTCCGTGATTGCCGGAGCGACGACAGCGGAACAGGTCCGGGCGAACGTCGCGGCCGGCGAGTGGCAGCCTCGTGGCGACGACCTCGCCGTCCTCGACA
>NZ_CAAAFT010000464.1:0-3983 GCF_900634765.1 Candidatus Protofrankia californiensis
AGATCAGCGACTTGGGCAGCCGTTCGGCCAGTTCGGACGGACGCGCAAGACTCGGCAGATGCGCGGCCAGGGTGAGCGTGCAGCTTCGGGGCTCCGGTTGCGTCGTCTCCGGGCGTCCGGACGTCCCGAGCCGTCCGGTCCCCTCGAGTCGTTCGGACATCCCGAGCCGTTCGGACCCCTCAAGCCGTTCGGACGTCCCGGGCGGGCGATCGACGGCAAACCAGCAGGCGCGCCGGCCGATCTCGTCGCAGGTGCCCTCGATCAGCAGGCCGCCGGCGACGATCCGGTCGAGCATCGCCGCCCAGGCCGGGCCGACCGCCGCCTCCTCATACTGGCGCAGCACGTTCATCGCACGGACGAACACCGGGCGCAGCCCGGCGAGCTCGAAGCCGCCGCGGGCAAAAGCCAGCCCCGGAGGACGCGCGGCCGCCGCAGCCACCCGCTCCCGGTCGATCTCCAGCCCGACGACCCGAACGTCAGGCCGGACGCGGCTGAGCCGCTCGTACAGCTCCACCGTGGTGACCGGTGACGAACCGTAACCGAGATCGACGACAAGCGGGCTAGGGGCGGCGCGCAGCCGGGCTGCCTGCGTCCCGACGATCCAACGATCGACCCGGCGCAGGCGGTTGGGACCGGTCGTCCCGCGGGTCGCAAGCCCCAGCGCTCTGGCGCGGCCCGCGGCCAGCCGCGGCTCGCGGCGGCGGGCGGGGGAAGTACCTGACACGCATTCACGATCGCAGAGCCGGTCGGGCACCAGGTCCCCAGGGCCTGCGGCCAGGTGCGGAAAACCATGATGCACGCTCCGGCCGTCCGGCTGTCCGGCCATCCGCGCACCGGCGGCCCCTGGCCGACCTCCGAGGTCGGAAAAAATCCGGTGAATCTCACCTATCGTGCAACTGCCTCACTGCCTCGCCCGCTGGCAGGATGAATCCGGGTGCCCGCTGGGAGAGGGACCACGACGGACCGACGGTGATGTCAGCACAACATGGTCGGCAAACCCAGATGGAGACATCCGGTGACGGACCGCGGTCGCGGCCGCCCCGCGCTGGCGGGGGCGAGGCGGGTGCAGCCGGATGGGTCCGGGCATGCAGCCCCCGGATCGGTTGTTCGCAGAACCGGGCCGTCCGGTGGTCTGTGAGTCCAGGTCGGTGTGGAGGTGGTCGGTGCGTCGGGTCCGGTTGGGCTCCCCCCGTCGGGTCGCCATGCTGTCGATGCACACGTCGCCGCTGGAACAGCCGGGCACCGGCGATGCCGGCGGCATGAACGTGTATGTGGTGGAGCTGTCCCGGCAGCTGGCCCTGCTCGGCACCGAAGTGGAGATCTTCACCCGGGCCACCAGCAGCAAGGTGCATCCGGCGGTCACGCTCGCGCCGGGAGTCACGGTGCGCCATGTCGCAGCCGGGCCGTTCGAAGACGTCGGCCGGGAGGATCTTCCTGCCTGGCTGTGTGCCTTCACCGCGGCCGTGCTTCGGGTCGAGGCCGCACACGAACCCGGCTGGTTCGACGTCATCCACTCGCACTATTGGCTTTCCGGCCAGGTTGGGCTCGCGGTCGCGAGCAGGTGGGCTGTCCCACTGGTACACACCGCCCACACCCTGGCGAAGGTGAAGAACAGCGCGCTCGCCGACGGCGACCGCCCTGATCCACCACATCGCATCACGGGCGAGCAGGGAGTCGTCGACGGCTCGAACCGACTGATCGCATCCACCGAGGACGAACGGCGCCATCTGGTCGATCTCTACGACGCCGACCCCGACCTGGTCGACGTGGTGGCGCCCGGTGTCGACCTGGAGGTGTTCCGTCCCGGGGACACCTCGGCGGCGCGCAGCCGCATCGGTATTCCGCCGGACGCGCTGCTGTTGCTCTTCGTGGGGCGTATCCAGCCGCTGAAGGCGCCCGACATGCTGCTGCACGCCACTGCGCACCTGCTGGCGCGTGAACCGGCGTTGCGTGACCGCCTGATCGTCGCGGTGGTCGGCGGGCCCAGCGGATCCGGCCTGGACCGCCCTGACGCGCTGGTGAAGCTCGCGGCCGAGCTCGGTATCTCCGACATCGTCCGGTTGCAGCCGCCGGTGCCACAGCCGGAACTCGCCGACTGGTACCGGGCCGCAAGCGCAGTCGTCGTTCCCAGCCACAGCGAGAGCTTCGGCCTGGTCGCGCTGGAGGCCCAGGCGTGCGGGACGCCGGTCATCGCGGCCGCGGTCGGCGGATTACGGACAGCGGTCCGCCACGACGTCTCCGGCATCCTGGTGGCAGAACGCGACCCGGCCGCCTACGCGGACGCCCTGGCCCAGGTTGTCGGTCAACCGCGCCGCCGGCGGCGGCTGGCTGCCGGCGCGGTCGCACGGGCAGTGGAGTTCGGCTGGTCCACGACAGCACGTGGTGTTCTCGCCGGTTACCGTAACGCTTCGACACCGGTTATCGTCCCGGCGACGGCCTGACACCCGTACGTTAGACGTTGTTGGCCTGACCTCGGAATCTCCGGTGGCCACGGTAATGATCCAGCCGTTCGATCCGTGAGGATCATGGTGGAGGTGGAAGCCGGTGTCACTATCTGTCGACAGCGCCGAACGGGCACGCATCGACCGCCTGATCGACGATGCCCTCGACGACATGGACCTGCCCTACGAGCGGGTGGGCGAGGGATCGTTCCTTGTCACCCTGGAGGGCGAGCACAGACTCCGGACGATGACCTGGCTGGTGGTGGGAGATCACACGCTGCTCATCGAGGCGTTCTTCATGCGCAGACCCGCCGAGAATCCGGCGGGCACGTACGCGTTCCTGCTGGGACGCAACGCGAAGACCTACGGTGTGCACTTCTCGGTGGACCTGGCCGGTGACGTCTACCTCACCGGCCAGCTCCCGCTGACGGCAGTCACCGCCGACGAGATCGACCGTGTGCTCGGCTGCACCCGCACCTATTCGGACGAGAACTTCGATCCGGCGGTCGCCCTCGGGTTCGCCGGCGCCATCGAGCGGGAGAAGGCCTGGCGCGCCCGGATCGCCGCCGAAGCCGGCTCCCGGATGCGCGGCTGAAACCGCTGGCGACCCGGACGAAGCCGGCCATCGCAGACCCCTGCGGCAAGCCCGGTCACGCCGGGCCGGCAGCCGGTGGGCTGTTCCGTACCCGGTCGGTGGGCTGCTCCTACCCGTCAAGACGAGTCGGTGGGCTGCACCCGCTGCAGACGGGCGGACAGGTGCGACTGGAGCGGTTTACCCTCGGCTTCCATGTCGATGGCGTAGGCAAGGTCACCGTCGGCAACGAGACCGTACAACCGCTGGGAACGGTCCACCCGGCGTGCGGTGGCAGTCCGGATCACGACGTTGGACCGCAGGTCCACCCGCGTCCCGACGACGTCCCCGACGTAGATCTCGCTGATGCCGAAGGGGTGGGCGAGCATGACCTCCACCGTGGGCGGTCCGTCACCGTCCCCGGGCTGCACCCGCCAGAAACCGACCTCGGTCGCCAGCGGACTGCCCTCGCTGCGCCCGTCCCGGGGCTCGCCAATCCACCAGGTCCGGGACGTGTAGGAAAGGGCAGGACGCCCGGTGCTGGAAAACACGATCTCCTGGCCGTAGCGGAAACCGTCCATCCCCTCGTAGCCGCCGACGCCCTCGCCTCGCCAGGTACCCAGGAGAAAAGCGATCGGCAGCAGGCTCGAATGCAGGTCGACCACCGGCCCGGGCCGCACGGTCACGTCCGTACGGCGAAAACGGACGCGGACGCGGCAAGAAGGCTCAACGCTGACCCGAGTACAGCTTGTACACCGCGTACACGGAGAACCACCCGATGAGCACCGCCACAAAGATCAACAGGGCGGTGAAAAATATTTCCAGCACCGGACCAGCCTAGCCTGACGGCACCCCTTCCCGCCCCGCTGGCTCCGGCTCTGTGACGTCAACCAAGTCGGACAGCGGTCCGGGGACCTGGGCCACCCGGACGCGACCGGACGCGACCGGACGCGACCGGACGCGACCGGACG
>NZ_CAAAFT010000465.1:0-2084 GCF_900634765.1 Candidatus Protofrankia californiensis
CTATGGTGCTGTGCGCGAGTTCCCCACCCAGCTCCCGCTGGATGTCGCCGGTGCTCACCGGTGCGCGCGCCGCCCAGACAACCGCGAGGACCGCAGCCTCCAACTGACCGGGCTGGCGCCGGGCTGCCGGACCATCGGCAGCTGGCGGCTGGTGCTCGCCGCCATCTCGTGAGGCGTCATCTAGTGGGGTGTCATCCTGTGAGGCGTCGCCTCGCGGAGCGTCGCCTCGTGGGGCGGGTTCAGGGCCCAGAGTAGTCAACACGGACCGTCCTTGGATGCGTGAAGGGCGTGTCGGCGGCATGATCCGCCGAAGTGACAGTGGCGGGCGCGAGTGGCCGGTGTGTCGGTCGCGACAGGCACGCACCGATGCGCCACACCGCGCGGCTCGGAGGCATCGAGGGAAACCGCCGGCGTTGGAAACCGCCGGCGTTGAGGAGCCTGCCGGCGCGTGGCATACGGACAGTGAGCTGGCAGACGGACGCGAGCAGCAGGCGCGGCCGTGGACGGCGGCATCATCCGGTCGTCGGATCAGCCTCCTCGACGGAAGACGACGTCGACGGATCAACGTGCCGGCGGCGGCTGTGCCGGCCCCGAGCACCCGAAAAACGATCTGCTTTGTCGGGTGTGGTGCCGCCGGCCCCCGCCGTGACGGCCACACCGCCACGGGCCGGGCTAGCGGGGCAGGCGACCGCCGGACCCGGCCAACGCTCATCTCACGGCCGGTGGATGGCTCCCGGCGGGCCCCGGCGGGCCATCGCATACCTGAGAGTCCCGGCCGCTGAAGACGCCACGGAGGAACCGCGTGGCTGGGCCAGGCGCACACCGTGGCCGGCAGAGACGCTCCGGCCGGGCAGCGCCGCCGGGAGCAGGACCGACAGCACGGCGTGAACGATGCGGGTGACGAGCGCTCGGGCACGACCGGCAGCAGCGGCGCACAGCACGCCGGCCCGCCGTCCGGGCCGCCTGGCCGTGGCCGACACCCGCGAAAGCGCGGCCGGGCCATCTGCCCGGGCACAGCTTTGCACCATGTGCCGTGGCCCACCCGTCTGTAGTCGGTTGCATCGCCCGGGTAGCCGGGTCATATGTGGTCGTGTGACATATGTAGTCGCCCGTGGTCGCCCGCGTCATCCGCGGGAAAATCTGGTGGAGAACCTCACGCCTCGCTGGTACGCCACGTCACCATTCCGGCCGGAATCCATGGTTACGTCGACAAATGATTACCAGGCGCGAGCATCCTGCCACCCGGAAAAGATTTTATCCGCGAGCGGCGGGACCGGGTGCGCCGAACCGGCCGGAAACCTTTGTGGCCGCCCCCTCAGTATGAACCTGGCGTATTCACGCTGGCGCGGATCGCACACGGCCGCCCCGGCCGCGCCACCGCCAGGCCGCCGCGATCACCCGACCTCGCCCCGGCCAGATAGCAGTGATCGTGCGCCACCGGGCTCACACCGCCGCGGTCGCCAGAGGCCCACAGCCCGACGCGGACCGTGCGGCGGGAGGCCAAACCGCATCCGGACACCCAGCCAACAGGAGATGAACTCTCCTCTATCAACGGATAAGCAACAAGTCGCGAAAGGGTCTAATGCAGGACAACTGGTACCACATGACTGGCACCGAACGACTGGCACCGGGCTACCGACACCGGGCTACCGGCACCGGCCGGCTGGTACCGGACGACTAGTACCGGACGGCTGGCGCCGCCCGACTGGCACTATTCGACTGGTATCGGCCGACTGGGACCGTTTCGACCGGCCGGGGTCCCGGTGCCGTCGCGGTCCGGGCCACGACGTCCGCCAGGGGCGGCGGCGGCATGCGGGCGACGACGCGCACCAGGGACCGCCTGGGCGTGGACCACCCGGACAGCAGATCCGAAAAAGCACTCAGGGGATCTCAGGCGGCACGCAACTGGGCGGTCCGCACCAGCGCGTCACATGTTTCCTCGGTACGCGTCACATCAACTCCCAGGGATGCCACAAAGGCATTCAACGTCTCCTGTACGGTGACCGCCGACTCGTGCGCGGGCACCGGGCAGTCGAGCTCCAGGAACATACCCAGTCCGTCGAGTTCGTCCACATAGAGCGACA
>NZ_CAAAFT010000466.1:0-7556 GCF_900634765.1 Candidatus Protofrankia californiensis
GAGTCGACCCCCCTGCCCGAACTGCTGGACGCCGTCCTGACCGGAGGACGCGTGACGCTGTGCACACAGTGTGCGGCACGGCGGGCCATCGAGCCCGACGACGTGCTCCCCGGGATACGCATCGCCGGTGCGGCGGTCTTCGTCTCCGAGGTGCTCGCCGACGGGGCACGGGCTCTCGTCTACTGACGACAGTGGGCGTCTGTGACGGCAGGCGTCCGCTGACGGCAGCGGGACGAACCCCCGCCCGTGATCAACGCCGTCATGACGGACAGCTGCCCGATCCGCACTTTCTGGACAACCTGCCGAACTCTGAGTAGTCAGTCAACCGAACTTTGAGTAGTGTCGTGCGCAAGCTCCGCAAGCGCTCCTGCAACGGCAGACCACGCGCGGCACACGACAGGGCTCCTTCACGACGCCGGGAGGATGCGGTTTGGTGGTCGTGTGATGCACGAACCCGAGGTCCTGTACGCAGTTGTCCAGTTCGACGGAACCGCACAGCGGGCGGTCCGGCGTGTCGTCGCACCATTTCCGGATCGAAGCTCCGCGGCGCTGTTCGCGACCGACAACGGTCTGCACAACTACACCGTCGGCCCGATGTCATTTGCCGTCCCCACGCGGGCGGCACCCGCGCACCACGGCATTCCCGCGCCCCGAGCCGGCAGCTTCTGACCGCCGCAAACCTGCGCTGTAAGGGCCCGTAATGGAATAAGTGACGCCATCACAATGCCCTGACCTGCACAGATGCCCCGCAAGAAAGCAACTTATCGTATTCCAGGCCCTAAACGCAAAAGGTGGGCCTTTTTCGAGATATCCGGAAATTTTCCGGAACATCGGAAAAGGCCCACCTGGGACGAACCGGATCCGCCGGCCCGCTCTAGGGGTTCTAGGCGGCGACGTCGATTTCGGCGTTGACGGGCTCACCCTGACGGGCGACGACCTTCCGCTCGCCGGACGCGCCCGGGACGAGCGCCCGGACGGTCCATGAGCCCGGTCGGGCGAAGAAACGGAACTGCCCGGTCGCCGACAACGGCACTTCGGCCGTGAAATCGCCACCCTCGTCGAGCAGACGGACGTAACCCGACGAAACAGGCGAGCCGTCCTTCAGCACGACACCCTGAATGACACTTTCCTTTGCCACGTCAATTCCTTCCACCGAAGGTCCGCCGCTGGTCGCGCCACACACGTCTCAGGCGTCCTTCTCGATCGGCACGCCGACCAGCGAACCGTACTCGGTCCAGGATCCGTCGTAGTTCTTGACGTTCGGCAGGTCCAGCAGCTCGTGGAGGGCGAACCAGGTGTGGGCCGAGCGCTCGCCGATACGGCAGTAGGCGATGGTGTCCTTGCTCAGGTCCACCCCGGCCTCGGAGTACAGGGCGGTCAGCTCGTCGTTCGACTTGAAGGTGCCGTCCTCGTTCGCGGTCTTCGCCCAGGGGATGTTCTTCGCGGTGGGGACGTGACCGGCCCGCTGCGACTGCTCCTGGGGCAGGTGAGCCGGCGCGAGCAGCCGCCCGGCGAACTCGTCGGGCGACCGCACGTCGACGAGGTTCTTCGCGCCGATCGCGGCGATGACCTCGTCCCGGAAAGCTCGGATGTCGGTACGGACGTCTTTGGCGACATACTGGGTCGCCGGTCGGTCCGGAACCTCCTCGGTCAGCTCACGGCTGTCCAGCTCCCACTTCTTCCGGCCGCCGTCGAGCAACCGGACCTCGGCGTGCCCGTAGAGGGTGAAGTACCAGTAGGCGTAGGCGGCGAACCAGTTGTTGTTACCGCCGTAGAGAACGACGGTGTCGTCGTTCGAGATGCCTTTGGCGGACAGGAGCTTCTCGAACTGCTCCTTGTTCACGAAGTCACGGATGACCGGGTCCTGCAGCTCCGACTTCCAGTCGAGCCGGACCGCACCCCGGATGTGGCCCTTGTCGTATGCGGAGACGTCCTCGTCGACCTCGACCAGGACGACCTTGGGGTCGGTCAGATGTGCTTCGGCCCAGGCCGGATCGACAAGCGCGCTGGTGCGACTCATGCTTGCACTCCTTTCACGGAACGTATGGCGAGATATATCTGGCAACCGAGACAAAAGCCGATGGCGGCGTTCAGGAACGCCGCGAAAAATGCAAACGCCGTGGCGATGTACCCCAGTGCGGGGACGCCGGCGAGAAAGCCGACCGTTCCCAGCACGCCGAATACCGTCCCGACCGCCTGCGCAAAACGCGGCGGCTGGTCGTCCTCCAGCTCGGCCGGCGGCCCCAGTCGGGGCTGGACCAACGTTCGGTACAGCAACCCATACGGAGCACGACGAACTCCGAACGCCGCGCCGATCAGAAATACCACAGTCTGCGCGAAGAGCAACCAGCCATTTGCGGTCAGTAGCACCACCGCGAGGACGACGCTGGTAACGGCTGCGCTGAATCGGGGACCTCTCGGGTCGACCACGAGCTCATCTCCTGACGGGCGGGCCCGCCAACGGCGGACGGCATCAACGCACGGCTCAGGAAAATGGACACAACGAGCTACGGACACGGCACAGGTCGACTGTGCGGCGCCTGACGAGCTCGGTGGAGAACATGACCTCCTGACCGTAGCAGCGAACATGAAGGATGTGTTACCGATCTGACGGCCAATCGAGTCGGTCGGACGCATCGATCATGGCGCCATCTCGAGCCGCCGCCGCACCTTGCCCGTGCGGCTCGCCGATTGCCAGCTCCAGCGCCGTGAGAACAGCTCTCCGGCCCGGCGGAGCACCACTGGCCCGGCAAACCTCTCGAGCCCGCGAGTCAAGGACGAGCACGGTCGGGGTGCGCCGGATCCGCAGCCGCCTGACCAGCTCCAGATGGGATTCGGCGTCGACCTCCACGTGCCGCACGCCCGGGATGCTCCCGGCGACGTCAGCGAGGATTCGCCGGGTCGCCCTACAGGGCGCGCAGAACGCGGTGGAGAACTGCAACAGCGTGGCACGCGCCTCGGGACTCACACCGAGTGCCACGAGTTCGGCGTCCACTGCGGGCACCGAGCCTCCCCCCTCAGGATGGGCCGTCATGTGCGCGGACGCCTGGGCCGCGCCGTTCGCCACTTCGCCGTTCGCCACTTCGCCGTTCATGACCGGTGCATCGGGTACGGCCGACACCGTTGGCGCCGATGCCGGCGAATCCGGGCGAACCATGCGGAACCGCCCGTCCCGGACCCGGATGAACAGTGCTGCTCCGACAGCACACCCGACAGCCACCATCAGCACCCACAACCCGGTCACGACAGTGACCAGCGTGTCCGCGCGTCCACGTCTTCCCCAGCCCTGCCTCCGGCGTCCCGCTCCCGGTGTGGAAGTGACTTCACATACCGATCATCCCACCAACAGGCGACCCAACGTGTACACGAACGCGGCGGCTCCCGCCAGGGGGAAGGTCGCGACCAGAGGCCACCCGACAAGATGATCGTCACGGCAGGACACCTGCCCCCGGGGGGCGCTCGGCACCGGCCTGCCGCTGGACACCGGTCCGCCGCCGGGCACCGGCCTCCCGCCGAACCCACCTGCCGGCTCGGCACGGATCTCGGCGATTCCGCGGGCGACAGCAAGATAGACGATGACCGCTGCCGCGGCAGCCGCACCCGCGATCAACGTCGCCTCCCAGGCGTCCAGATCACCCGCGAACCCGCCGAGGAGGGCACCGGCGCCGGCACCCGCGGCAAACCCGACGATCGGCGCGACGACCGGACAGCCGGCCCGCAGGCTGGAGCGGACGCGGGCCCAGCCGGGGATGCTCGTCGATCTCACAGGCTCGACGAGTATCCCCGCGCACAGCCGCGCGACACACAGTCGCGCGACGAGGACGGCCGTAGCCGCACCCACAAGACCGGCGGCCACCACCATGGGGCCGACCACACGGCCGTCCGGCGTCTGGATGGCAGCCACGTTCAGGTAACCGGCCAGCAGGGTGACCAGGACCACCCCGCTGAGGCCCGCGGCCATGTCCACCGTGACCGTCACCGACTGTCCCGGAGAGGAATCGCGATCCCGCTTCACCACTCCAGAAACCTGAGCCTCCGGCAGCGCGGAAAGAACATGATCGCGCTGCCTTTGGCCCTCAACCACTCCAGAAACCTGGGCCTCCGGCACGGCACCGGCCGCCTCCGCCCACCCGCGCCGTCTCGCCAGCTGGACGAGGATGACCGCCACCACAGCGAGGCCGACAACTCCAGCAAGGTTCCCGATCTCGTCGGAATCGGCCATGACGGCGGTGATGTCCGCGGCCGGCGCCGCCACCAGCACGATCGCGAGAGTCCCGGTCGACGCCCCCAGCGCCCGCACCCACGCCCAGCCGAGAAGGAGCTGTTCGACGGCGATGACGGCGGCAAGCAGAAGCGGCCCCACAGCCGCGGCGAACACCGGGACGACAGCGGCAACGACGATGGAGACGCTGACGAGGAACATCGGGGATCCGTCCGGTTGGCACAGCTGGCTGCGCGCCGGCGTGCTGGCCGGCTTCGTCCTGAAGGCCGTCCTGGCTCCGCGGGCGCACACGCCATCATGTTCCCACGGTTCCCACGACCAGCCGAGGACGACAGCGACGAACCGGGCGAAACGCCCACGCACCGGCTGCCGCCCACACATCCCGGCGCCGCCCGATCATCGTGGGAGCAGGGGAGATCTCGGGCAGGGCGGCTCACCCACCGGCGAACGGCGGGAGCACCTCCACGACGCAGCCGTCCGTGAGGGTCACGTCGGCATGTTCGCGGCGACCGACCGGAAGGTCGTCCACCAGAAACGCGCATCGGGGCAGCAAGGCCGCGAGTGCGCCCGGGTGGCGTTCCGCCACGGTTTCCAGTAGATGAGCGAGTGTCTCGGCGTTGTGCTGCTCCTCGGGCACGCCTGCCGCATGCCGGGCAGCGGCCCAGTACCGGACTGTCATGCGAGCCATGGGAGCTCCCTACGCTCGGCGTCCACCCCGGTGACCTCGCAGTCACCGGAGTCACTGAAAGTGCACACGGCCGAGGGCCGACCAGGGCTGCGCGGACCGGATGCAAGCACGTCGGCATAGTGCCCAATGCCGTCGGACACGGCGCTGGCCGGGGGCTTGTCACGAAATCCGGAAAGCCGTGAGCGGCGTCGACTTCAAGATCAAAACTATGGTTAGTTACGGGACGAACACGGCAGCGATGGGCCGTGGCGAGAATCTCAGCGTCCGCAGTGGGGAGAACTCCTAAGGCGGTAGGAGTGGAGTACGACACTCCGCTATCCTCCCCACAGGCCGGTGTTCGTTTCGCGCCCATGACGGTCGTGGAACGCGAACCGACCGCAAGGTATCCGTGGGTCGACGCTGCCCCAACATCGCAACCGAACCCTGGAGGAGTCGACTTGAGCGTCGTCCTGTTGCTCACCAACGCCCCCGGACCGTCCGCGGAGTCCTTTCCCTCACTCGGGCTCCTGACTCACACCGTTCGCGTCGCTCCACTCGAGGCCAGCGCGCTCCTTGACGCTCCCCCGGTGGATGTCGTGGTGGTGGACGGACGCCGGGAACTGGTTGTCGCCCGCGGCCTGTGTCGCCTACTCCGCACGACCGGGCTCACCACCGCGTTGCTCGCCCTCGTCACCGAAGGTGGGCTGGCCGCGGTCTCGGCCGACTGGGGTGTCGATGACGTGGTGCTTGACAGCGCCGGGCCCGCCGAGGTCGAGGCACGGCTGAGGCTCGCGATCGGTCGGGTGGCGGCTGCCGGCGGCACCGCCGAAGCCGGCGTCATCCGCTCCGGTGACCTGTCGGTGGACGAGACCACCTACTCGGCCAAGCTGCGTGGCCGCCCGCTTGAGCTCACCTTCAAGGAATTCGAGCTGCTGAAGTACCTCGCGCAGCACCCGGGCCGGGTCTTCACCCGTGCCCAGCTCCTGCAGGAGGTCTGGGGTTACGACTACTACGGAGGTACCCGGACCGTTGACGTCCACGTGCGCCGCCTGCGAGCCAAGCTCGGCCCGGAGCACGAATCGATGATCGGCACTGTGCGGCACGTCGGTTACAAGTTCGTCGCTCCTCCGATCGCCCCGCTGCCCGAGGAAACAGTGGCCAGCCGCGACGGTCGGGAAGTAATGCGCACTCCCGAACGCGTGTAGTTCCAGCCAGGGTCCGTGTAGTTCCGGGGGCCGCCGGACCTGTCGCGTCGCTTCGCCCGGACCCATCGGGTCGCTTCGCGACATGGCAGAAATCCCGGTGCGAGAAAGCGTGCGGTGCCACAGCCCGACGAGCGCGGTCCGCTCGTCGGGCACCGTGGCCAGCACGTGCTCGCGCGTCAGGGCCTGTCCGTGCCGGGGTCTGCTGCCCCGGATTTCCCCTTATGCCCGGCCAAACCCATGGTCAAACAAGAAAATCTCCGGGCGCATCAGACCCACCCGGATGAAAATCGGTGTGGAACATCATAATGTCGCAGGAATGAAACTGCGCTGGGCTCAACGCCTCACCCCCCACGATGTGGGTAGTCTGCGGCACCTGGTTGCCACGGCCGCGGAGACCGACGGGGTTGGCCCGCTGTCCGACGACGCGGCGTTACGGCTGGCGATCGAGCCACTGACCGCCGGACAACACCTGACCGTCACCACGTCGGACTCTGTGGTGACGGACCATGACCCGGCCGACGGGACCATCTGGGACGACAGCGCAGGCACGGTCGCCGGGTACGCCTATCTGGCCACCCCTGATGACCATAACTGGCAGGCGGAGCTGGTCGTCCATCCCTTCCAGCGCCGTCGGGGTATCGGCGGGCGCCTGCTGGCCGCCCTGACCGCGGCCGCCGACCAGGCCGAAGCGGACCTGCGCGTCTGGGCGCATGGCGACCCACCCGCGGCAGCGGCCCTGGCGGACAGGTACGGCTTCGGCCGGGAGCGGGTGCTGTGGCAGATGCGCCGTCCACTTTCCTCCGCGGCACCCTTCGGCGGGCGGGAGACGCACCCTGTTCACGATGTTCCCCCTCTTCCGGACATAACGGTGCCACTAGGGGTAACCGTCCGGACCTTCACTCCGGGACAGGACGAGGACGCGTGGGTGGCGATCAACAGCAGCGCCTTCGCGGACCACCCGGAACAGGGGCGCTGGACGGTGGAGGATCTCCGGCTGCGCGAGGCCGAGTCGTGGTTCAACCCGGCGGGCTTCTTCCTCGCCGAGTTCGCGGGCCGGCTCGTCGGCTTCCACTGGACGAAGGTGGCCGAGGCGACCCCATCCGCTGGCGGTGGAAGCCCGAGCACGGCCTCCAGCGGCAGCGCCGACGACGCGGAGAGCGCCGCGGCGGACCTCGGCGAGGTGTATGTCGTCGGGGTGGAGCCCACGTTCGCCGGACGCGGACTCGGCCGGACACTGACCCTGATCGGACTCCACCACCTGCGCGATCGCGGCCTGGCCACGGCGATGCTCTACGTCGACGACACCAACCGCCCGGCGGTACGCCTGTACGAGGGCCTCGGCTTCAGCCGGTACAGCTGCGACATCTCCTACCTGCGCAAACCGGGTGTTCAGATCGAATCCCGGCCTGGCTGGTCCTAGCCCGGCCAAAGGGTGCGCGATCATGCTTTTCGCGCACCCGGA
>NZ_CAAAFT010000466.1:7813-17747 GCF_900634765.1 Candidatus Protofrankia californiensis
GCTTTCGATCAGCCGAGGTTTCCCCGGCTCCCCCGTGTCCCCCAGGCGGCCGCGCAGACGGCGGATGTGCACGGCGAGCGTGTTCGTCTCGTGACTGGTCGTACCCCAGACGCACTCGAGCAGCGTCTGGTGGGTGACCACGGATCCAGCCCGCTCCAGCAGGATCCGCAGGAGCCTGAACTCCTGTGGTGGCAACCGCACCGGGATGCCGTCCACCCGTACTTCGTAGGCGGCAAGGTTCAGGGTGATCGCTCCGGCCCGTAGTACTGCGTGCTCCGCACGCTCCGTATCGGCTCCCCGCACGGACCGTACCAGGGCCAGTACCTCGTTGACCCGGTACGGCTTGGCAACACAGGCACTCGCTCCGGCCGCCAACCCCGCCGCGGCCTGACGCCGGTCCTGCGGGCCGACCCCGAGCAGTATCGGCATGTCATCACGGGTGCGGATGGTCCGTACAACCGTCACGCCATCCACGATCGGTAGCCGGGCGGAGATCAGCACTACCGCCGGCGCGAGACGACCGATTTCCAGCAGCGCCCGGGCACCGTCGACCGCGACGCTGACCCCCACGCCCTGGTCGGCGAGAGCGGAGAGCAACTCGGTGTCCGCGACGGCGTCGGCAACCAACAGTGTCGGGCTCAGCGGTGACGGCGGCAGGCCCGATGATGGTGGCAGGCTCGATGGTGATGACAGTGGTGGACGCAGGGGGTCGGGTGGGGCGAACTCGTCCCTGGAGCGGCGCTGCTCCGGAGCGACCGGCTCGTCATCAGATGGCTGCACAAGGCGCATCCGGGTGATCGCGATGGGTCCAGGTTGGCTTGGAGTCAAGAGAGGGCCGGCTCAGCCGAAGCGTCCGGTGATGTACTCTTCCGTACGCTTTTCCGTGGGATTGGAGAAGATCTTCTCGGTCTTGTCCATCTCCACCATCCGGCCGGGATCACCGGTCTTGTCCAGGGTGAAGAACGCCGTGGTGTCGCTGACCCGGGCAGCCTGCTGCATGTTGTGGGTCACTATGACGATCGTGTAGCTCGACTTGAGCTTGGCGATCAGGTCTTCGATCGCCAGGGTGGAGATCGGGTCAAGGGCGGAGCACGGCTCGTCCATGAGCAGCACCTGCGGTTCGACGGCGATGGCCCGCGCAATGCACAGTCTCTGCTGCTGGCCGCCGGACAGGCCCGCCCCGGGCCGGCCGAGCCGGTCCTTGACCTCCTCCCACAGGTTCGCGCCGCGCAGCGACTGCTCGACCCGTTCGTCGAGCAGCGACTTCTTGCGGGCACCGTTGAGCTTCAGGCCGGCGACGACGTTCTCGTAGATGGACATCGTCGGGAAGGGGTTCGGACGCTGGAAGACCATCCCGACGGCCCGGCGCACGTTCACCGGGTCGACCCCCGGTCCGTAAAGGTCCTCGCCATCGAGGAGAACCCGGCCCTCGACCCGGGCTCCGGGCAGCACCTCGTGCATGCGGTTGAGCGTCCGCAGCACCGTGGACTTGCCGCAGCCGGACGGCCCGATGAACGCGGTGACGCTCTTCGGCTCGATACTGAAGTGGAGATCGGAGACGGCTTTGAACTTCCCGTAGTAGGCGGTCAGCCCGGAGACGTCAATACGGGTGGCCATGAGTTACCTCGGCTTCTGGTGCTTCGGTTGTTCGGTGGACGACGCGGCGGGAACGAAGGGCCTGGAAAGTGTGAGAGCGTGTTCGAGAATGACGATTCTCAAACACGCTCCGAGCGACGAGGACATCATCGGACCCGGGCCAGCCTGGCAACCAGCCGCGCAACCGCGTTCAGCAGCATCACGAGAACGATGAGTGTCAGCGCGGCGGCCCAGGCCCGGTCAACGGCGGCCTGTTGCGGCTGACCGGCCTGCGAGTAGATGTACAGCGGCAGAGCCGACTGCGGCCCGGAGAACGGGTTGAAGTTGATGGAGTCGGTCCCGAAGATGGTGAGCAGCAGGGGTGCGGTCTCACCGGCGACCCTGGCCACCGCGAGCATCACACCGGTCACGATTCCCGGCAGCGCGGTCGGCACCACAATCTTGAGGATCGTCCGCCAGCGGCTGACACCGAGCGCGTAGCTGGCCTCGCGAAGCTCGTCCGGGACGAGTTTGAGCATCTCCTCGGCGGAGCGCACGACGATGGGAATCATCAGGATCGTCAGGGCGAGCGCGCCGGCGAAGCCGGAGGGCTTCTGCCCGAGCGCGAGAATATAGAACGCCAGGATGAACAGACCGGCGATGACCGAGGGCAGGCCGGTCAGCACGTCGACGAAGAAACTGATGGTCCGGCTGATCCGGCCGCGGCCGTACTCGACCAGATAGATCGCGACCAGCAGGCCGAACGGGACCGCGAAGAGGCTGGCCAGAGCAATCTGCTCCAGGGTCCCGATCAGGGCGTGGTAGATGCCGCCACCGGCGTCCCGCGCTCCGACGTTCCGCATGGAGTGGTTCAGGAAGCTGATGTCGACACGTTCCGCACCCTTGGCGATCACGCTCGCCAGTACCGCGACCAGCGGGATGACCGCGAGGAGAAAAGCGAGATAAACCAGTGTGGTGACAAGTCGGTCCGCAGCCCGCCGGGAACCTTCGACCATGATCGACGCTGATGTCTGGCCGATCAGATAAAGGGCCCCGGAAATCAGCACGAACTGAATCTTGCTCTCTATCGGCGCCACAACGTACAGCAGGATGGTGGCGACGACGGCGCCGACACCGATCGCGGGGAGCGCGGCCTTCGGCAACCGCTGGCCGATCAGGCTCGGACCGCCGGGTGTAGCAGTCGGTGTAACAGTCGTTGTACTCATGCGGCGGCGCCCGAGAACTCGCGCCGACGGGCGATGACAGCACGGGCGATCATGTTGACAATCATGGTGACGATGAACAGGACGAGACCGGAGGCGATGAGAGCCCCGCGGCCGACGGTGTTGGCCTCGGCGAAGCCGTTTGCCACGTTCGCGGCGATGGTGTTACCGGCCGGCGACAGGATTTTCCAGGAAATTCCGAAGGAGGCGGGCAGCACCAAGGCGACCGCAATCGTCTCACCCATCGCTCGGCCGAGTCCCAGCATTGACGCGCTGATAATCCCCGGCTTGCCGTACGGGATCACCGCTGTCCGGATCATTTCCCAACGGGTCGCGCCGAGAGCGAGCGCCGCCTCCTTGTGCGCGATTGGCACCTGGAGGAAGACCTCGCGGGAAATCGCGGCCACAATGGGCAGGATCATGATTGCCAGGACGACAGAGGCAACGAAGACCGAGCGGCCGACGACGCTGTTCTGGGTGGCGAAGAGGGGGATCCAACCGAAGTACTCGGTGAGGAACTTCTGGATACCCTCCATCCGTGGGACAAGAACGATCAGACCCCACAACCCGAAGATGACGCTGGGGACGGCGGCGAGCAGGTCCACGATGAACGCCAGCGGAGTAGCAAGGCGGCGTGGAGCATACACCGTGATGAACAGCGCGATTCCGACTGCCACCGGCACAGCGATGACCATTGCTATAACGGCTGTGAGCAGCGTGCCGAACAGCAGGGCCGCGACCCCGAAGAATGGCGGCGAGCTGTTCGGGAACCACTCCGTGGTCGTCAGGAAGTTGCCGGTGTTGGCGCTGAGCGCGTTCGTCGCCTCCAGCACCAGGAAGGCCGCGATCGCGGCAATGAGCACGAGGAGGCCCAGACCGGCCGACCGGGTCAGATTCTTGAAGAAGGCGTCCGCAGGGCTGACCCGCGCGCTGTCACTGCTACTGGCGGGCTCCGCCGTAGCCACGGGAGCATCGTTTCTCGACGAGCCCTTCCGCAGGCCGTCCGGCTCATTGCTCATCATGCCTCTCAACAGGTGGTGTCAGGCGGTGTGCCCGCCCACCTCGCGGCGGGCGGGCACACCGGTTGATCGTCCGGTCAGAATCCGTGGCTACCGGAGCGCCATGCCGGGATCATGAAATTGTCGCCACGACCGAGCTCACCCTGCTCTGGAGCTCGGTCGGCAGCGGAGAGTAGCCGAGGCCTGCGATGGCGGCCTGACCGTCCTTGGAGGAGGTGTAGGTCAGGAACGACTTCACCAGCGCCGCCTGGTCCGCGGGCAGCCCCTTGGTGCAGGTGATCTCATAGGCGACCAGGTAGATCGGGTATGCGCCGGATGTCGTCGCGGCATAGTCGAAGGTCAGCTTCAGATCGCTACCCTCGGCGATCTTGGCCGTGCTCAGACCCTTGGATGCGGCATCCGTGCTGACCGCCACGTACTCACCAGCACCGTTCTTGATCTTCGCTGTCGACAGAGCGGCGTTCTCCGCGTAGGACAGCTCCACATAACCGATGGAACCGGGGGTCGACTTGACGGTCTGGGTCACCCCGTCGCTGCCCTTGGAACCCTGGCCGCCCGGGGCCTTCCAATCAGAGCCGGACCCGTATGTCCAGTCGCTCTTGGCGGCACCCGCAAGGTACTTGGTGAAGTTGTCCGTGGTACCCGAACCGTCGGAACGGTGCGCCGAGGAGATCGCCGTGTCCGGCAGGGACGCCCCGGGGTTGTCAGCCGCAATCGTGGGGTCGTTCCACTTGGTGATTGCACCAGAGTAGATCTTCGCCAGCGTCGGGGCACTGAGCTGCAGCTCCTTCACCCCGGCGAGGTTGTAGATCACCGCAACCGGCCCGGCGACCATGGGCAGGTCGACGAGCTGGCCGCCGGTGCAACGCTTGGCCGCGTTGGTCGCCTGGTCATCCTTGATCGACGAGTCCGAGCCGGCGAACGCCGTCTGACCGTCGATGAACGCCTGCCTGCCCGCGGAGGAGCCGACCGACTGGTAGTTGATCGACGAGCCGGCACATGCCTGCTGGTACTTCTTGACCCACTCGTCTATCGCGTTCTTCTGCGCCGAGGAGCCCGACGCGGTGATCGACCCTGTCGCGCACGAAATCGCGGACGTGGTGCCGCCCGGCGCTCCCGGCGTCGTCACCTCGTCGTTGTCGGAACCGCAGGCGGCCACCCCCAGCACCGCCGACATCGCAAGGCCCACGACTGCAACCTGACGCTTCCCTATGTTCACAAAGCGACCCTTCGTCTTCAGCGCAATGGCGCCGGTCTGTCCGCCCCCGGACTGGGGTGCCGGCGAGAATCGAAGCGATCCCGTATGAACGAAAGATGAATGGAAGTAGACGTGAAACGAACGCCGATCAGAACACATCCGGGGTCGAGGACCGTTCACGTGGACGTCGTCGTACCGGGTACGACCAGCCGCTCCGGGTACGCCCGCGTCGCCGCGACCCGATCGCCCGGCGATACGAGCCTCCCCTCGGCTCGCCGAGGTCCGCACGGGTGACTTCCGGCGTTGCCGGGCAGGGCCAGGAGCCGACAGATGCGGTAGTCACCCCGCCCACGGGGAATCCTGACGCAAGAATCCGCGCAAAGGTCTGCGCAAAGATCCGATCGCCGAAGCGATCTCCGGTGTGTGCCCGGGTGCGTGTCCGCGATCCTATCCGCGCGCCGGGGAGCTCCGGGAAACCTGTTCCCCGCCGCGCGGGAAGGTGGGGCCGCTCTGACCGCTCGCGCTCTCGACATCGATGATGTGGGCGACATTCGTAACACGTAGTAGCCGAGTAACATCCTCGCTCGGGTTGCGAAGAATGAGGCGACCCCCGAGGGAACGCTGGCGCTGGTGCGCAAAAAGGATCACAGCGAGACCCTGCGAGTCCAGAAAGCCGACCTCGCCAAGATCCACAATAATGTCCCTGACCCCGGCAATCCGCGCATCCAGCAGCGCTTCGCGCAGAGGTTCCAGCGAAGAGTAGTCGACGTCGCCGACGGGACGGACGACCACGGCCTGCCGGCCGGTCACCTCGACGCGAACGCTGGGGTACATGGCTCCCGGACCGACCGGACGTCCCCAGCGGCGCGGGAGCTGGCCGGTGCACCCCCACGTCACTGCCCGCCCTCGTCGGACGTGACAACCCCGGCCCTACCCCGAACAGCGAACACCCACACTGCCTCATTGCGAACAACCGTGGCCGGCCCAGCCGCGTGGAGGGCCAAAGGAAGCGCGGCTATGCTTCTTTCGCGCCGGGCCGGGCCGGATACGGGCAAACCTGTAAAACTCCCCGTCTAACGGGATGGAACGGACGGATTCCGGCAACGACGCTTACTGTATGAACAACACAACAGCACAACTTCGATCAAGGAATGGCCGGACGTCGACCCTTGTCAGCCGGGTCGACGGCGCTCAGGTCAGCATCGGCGTCCAACCGGGTACAGGCACGGAGCCAGCCATGATCCTGCTCCGTATCCGACCGTCACTGCCGGACGGCGTCTGCGCCGCCAACCTGGCTCCGGAGGAGGCCCATCACCTTGCCGAGGCCCTCACCAACGCCGCGCTCACAGCTTGCGAGCCCGGCGACCAGGTGCGTGTGCCGAACACCAACCTGTCACACACGCGTCCGAACAACACCGCGTCGCACGAGCATGCTGTCACAATCTGCGAAGGAAGCACCGTGTCCGATCTTTCTTGGCTGCTCGGTGAGCTGCCAGCCCACGCCCGCCTCGTCGACTTCGCCAGCGACACCGACGTCGTACTGGTCTTCAGTACAGATGGCGCGCACACGGCTGTCGACCACGACTGAGGACGGCTGCCCGAGTGGATGCCAGTCGAGCGGCTGCCAATCAGGTATGCGCACGTTGCATTTCAAGGTCTGCGCGGCTGTTGCACCAGTAGGGGCCTTCGTCCTCCACCACGTCCGTCATGATCACATGATGCCGGCCGACATGTCCCGCCGAAAGTAGGCAGGTCAGGCCCTCGGTCCGGCATCCGGGTGCGGTGACCGTCGCGGGTGTGCTCCAGACCAGCCACGCTTCCTGATTGCCCCAGCCCTGGAGAACGGCCATGTGCTTGTCGGGATGACCGCTCTCCAGCGCGCATGTGACCTCGTCCGGTACCTCGTACGCCGCACCCGGGAGGCCGTCGAACCGGCCGATGACCTCGTCGGGCACGCTCTGCCACGCGCCACAGGCACCATCGTCGATGGAGACGCCCATCGTCGTTTCCTCCCCGTGTATGTCTGGGCTGCCTCGTCGCGGCCCGGTTGCCACCGGCACGGATCAGTCGCCATAAACGATCCTGTGCCGGGGTCGGCCAAAATCTGCTCGGGCCGACAAGCCCGATACAAGCACGCACGGCCCAGACCTCGCACACCGGGTTGAAACTTTCCGTTTTGTCTCGACTTCTTACCGTGACTAGCCGTCGATGTCAGCGACTGATCACGACGGTGGGAACCTGCAACACGAAAACGGTGGGAACCTGCAACACGAAAGACGCCTGCAAACAGTGCGCGGGTCGCGAACCTGTCGAGAAGGGCCACGTAGCTGGTGCCGCGACCGCCCGGAACGCGCCGATCAGATACGGGCAGCACGACGATAGCGATCCAGTGCAACACAGAACGTAATCAAATGACCGAGCAGGTGGGCATCGACGTCCGTACAGGTCCGGCGTCCGCGCAGATCTGATCACGACGTATCGGATGTGGACGTTCCTCCCAGAACGGTCACCGACAGCCTCGCATGCACTGCCGCACCGGCGAGTGCTGTGGCTACCCCAGCGGTCGCGGCAACGATGACCAGCGCACCTTCTTCCGTGCTGACAGCGCGTTCCGCGGTTTCCCCGGCTCGCGCAACCGCGAGAACGACGACGTCAGGAGCAACGACCCTCGCTCGAGGAACACCCGCCATCGACATCCCCGACGTGTCACCGGAGGACTCGGCGCGATCCGTGGACGTTGTCCCCTCCCGCGGCTGTGGTGCTGACGTGCCGTTGATGTCGGTGGAAGCCGCAAGCACGTTCACGTGGTCACCAACGCGCAGGAACAGGACCGATCCGGCGTCCGTGATACGGACCGGCGTAGCCACCAGGCCTGCCGCCGCCTGTCTCTGCGTGATCAGCCCTGGGCCGAGGATCCGGGCATCGGTGATCGGCTCGCCTTGCCGGACCGGGGCCGCCAGAGTACGCCCAACCGCATCCTGCGGGCTCCGTGCGGCACCGGCCGGCACAACGTTCACCGGCAATGACACCATCCGGACGTCGCCCGGTGCCATGGTGACCCCGCCGGCCAGATCAACCGCCGCGACCACCACCGATGCCGGGGACGGCGGCCGCGCAGGGCGTACCGCCACAACGGCGAAGACCACGGCCGTAGCGGCGAGGACCGCCGCCAGCACCCGACGTCGTGCGCCGACCGCAATCCGCCAGGCACGTGCGTACCCGAAGCGGGCCGCCCTGTGTCCGACGAGCGACATCATGACCTCCGTGATCCTCGTCAAACAGAACGAAGATCACGTTAGCTGCCCGGCGAACCGGCGTCATCGCTCGACCGCACGTTGTGGACAACCGGCGACACAGCAACGTCCACCGTCACGGCCTGTGGATATCAGGCCGTGACCGAAGACGCGCGATACAACAGCCGGATCAGGCCACAGCCGTGCCCGAACCACCCGACGACGTGGACGATCCGGTGGAGGATGCCGATGACGCCGGGCTTGTGGAGGTCGACGGACCAGCCGGGCTCGACGACCCGTCCGCCGAGCTGCCGGCGGCAGAGGCACCGGCCCCCACCGTCTCCTTGCCGGACGTATCGGCGCCGGCATCCTTGCCGACCTTGTCCTTCATCCGGTCCCGGGCGCCACTGCTGCCACCGGACCGGCTGTCAGTCTTGTAGAAACCGGAGCCCTTGAACACGACCCCGACCGAACTGAACACCCGGCGCAGTTTGCCGTTGCAGGTGGGGCACTCGGTCAGCGCCGCGTCATTGAAATTCTGCACAACCTCGAGGTCACGATCGCACGCGGTGCAGCGGTACTCGTAGCGCGGCACGGACTCCTCCCCGGAGTTAGCACTCGACTTCGACGACTGCTAACTCTAACCCGAGACGCACCCTACACGTCCCAAGAGCGCGGTGAGACCTGCCAATGACCCGGGGAGCCGGGCTTCCCGGACCTCCCCAACCGACTTCCGGAGCCCGAGCACGAAAACATGATCACGCCGCCTTTGGTCCTCCAGAGAGGCGCGGGCAGCAGCACAGGCGCCCATGACATCACCGTGAGTACGGATCCTGCGCACGGTCGACCGTGCCGCAGCGCACCGTGGCTCTCGGTGTGACGACGACATGGACGCCGACGTCATGCGCCTCAGTAGGAACACGATCAACCAACTCGTTGTCGTGCACTATCGCCACGATCAGGGTGTCCGGTCTCGCCCGCCGCAATGCTCGGTCGTAGGAGCCCCCGCCACGACCGAGCCGGCCACCATGGACGTCGGCCGCCAGCGCCGGGACGACGATCGCGTCCGCCCGGCCGAGATCGAAGACAGCCGCGCCGAGAGGCGGCTCACGGGTACCGAACGCGCCGGCGATCAACGAACCCGTGTACTCCCGGAAATCCAGATCAAGATCGGGTCGCATGGACGGCAGCAGCACCCGCACTCCTCGTTCCCGGAGCTGCCCGAGGAGGCGGCCGGTCTCGGGCTCGCCGGGCAGGCTCGCATAGGCCGCGACCCAGCGCGCCGCCGCGACCTCCGGGAGGTCGAGGACCCGCCTGGCCGCTGTTGCGGCGCTGTCCGCCCCGGTCGTCCCTGTAACGACGGATTGATCTGTACCGGTGATCCGACCGGCGCGCGCCGCGAGCAGGCGTGCGCGCAACGACATCTTGGCCCCGTCCCCACGCACCTCAGCAGACATCCCGTTCGATGTGGTGCGGGGGACACTCGGCACGCAACCGCTCGATGTCGGTGTCCAGGCCCTCCTCCAACCGATCTTGATCGTCACCCCAGCCGATGTCACGGTCGTCATCGGACCGTTGCTCATCCCACACGAGCGCTCCTCCTCCCTGCTGGAAGCGTCCGACAATCCCGTCCGGCCCATCCTGTCCGTCCGGTCTACCCAGTCCGTCCGGTCTACCCGGTCCGTC
>NZ_CAAAFT010000466.1:17826-19668 GCF_900634765.1 Candidatus Protofrankia californiensis
CAATCCCGTCCGGCCCATCCTGTCCGTCCGGTCTACCCAGTCCGTCCGGTCTACCCGGTCCGTCCGGTCCGTCCGGCGCCGGCCGACCTCCCCCGAGCCGCATGCCCCGGTCCCAGGGCGTCACGCCGATCACGCATCGGTCCGCGAGGGTTCGTCAGCCGACAGGTCCGGGGTCCCGACATACTCGATTTCCTGTGCGATAACGCCCACGACCGTGTCCAGGGCATCGCGCACGCCTGCCGAGTATGCCTCGGCTTCAACCGCTGACCTGGGCATTCCCTGCTCTGTCACGAGTTCGGGCACGACATCGATCGCTGCCCGCAAGGCGCGGCGGTACCGGGGTACCGAGATCGGAGGTTCTCCTTTCGGGTCTTGATCATATGCCTCGTCGCGATCGAGCATCGCTCGAACGCCGGCACGACGGGCCACCGGTGTCGCCATCGATGTCCTCCCAAGGTATTTGCTGTCCAGCAAAACAAACCATAGCGGTATCCTTGACGGTTAGCAAAGACGTTACGATGTTCGCGTGGACGACGGTGAGCGATTGGTTGGCATCGGGGACATAGCGTTCCAGCTGAAGATCACGCGTCAGGCGGTTGACTACTGGACGCGCAAAGACCCGCAGTTCCCTGCTCCGCTACAGGTCGTCAACGCACCGACCGCGGGCTCCAAAGGCACCCGGGTCTGGCGCAAGCGCGACATCGACGCGTGGATCGTCGAGTACTACCGGAGGCGAAAGACCTGACCGACCGAAGGCCGTACGATCATGGTTCTTCCCGTGCTGCCAGAGGGCCCGAAGGACAGGGGTCCACAGACCTGGACTGTCTCGGGCAACGTCGCGTGACGCGCGATCAGTATGTCCCCGCCGGCGGGGTTGCGACACCCAAGCACACAACCGCACCGTGATCCGGCTCACTATTGTCCGGTGAACGCCCTCCGGCGGACGTTCTCTGGCCGTTTTCGCCTTTCGGTCCAGATCCTCCTGACAGTGGACGCTCTCCAGTGCAGACTCAACCGGACGCGACGGAGGAGACGACCGCCACCGGCGCGGATACCACGACCGCACCCGCGAAAGCCCTGCTCACCGGCCCTGCACACCGGTGCCAGCCGGACAGCAATGTCCTATTGGTCGGTGTTGTCGACGTCATCCTCAATCATCTCAAATTCTTGGAATGGCAGGGTATATCAGGCACCGGACACCGCCCGGAGGGCCGAAGACGACGCGATCATGTTCCTTTCGCGCCCAGGTTCCCACCGATCTCGACGGTCGACCGAGGTGGGCCGGCCGGAGGTATACCAGGAATATTTTGTCGAAGGTTCGAAGAACGCAGCATGACCACGCTGTCGAACTCGGCGATCCACGACATGCAGAAGTCCGTCGACACCGGCGATCCGGCACCTGGAGGGCCAAAGACGACGCGATCGCGTTCCTTTCGCGCCGCCGGGAGGCCCAGGTCCCCGGGTCGCTCGTGGAGGCGCACCGGCTCATCGTGAACCTGTCCGACCGGTTGCGGGCCGTCACGCACGACCCACACCGTCACCGTTGCGACCGCAACGGCCGGCGCCGCCGGCCCTGGACACTCCACGTCGAGGGGTTGTCTCGCCTACTTTCTCGCAAGCGAGGAGTCCACAAGTGATTACCAAAAGTAGTCGATAGATATATCTGTAACAGAGCAATATGCTGTGGACGCCCCCGAGGAGCCGTCCATGCCACTCGCACCTCCGTCTCGACGCGACAGTAGGCATCCGCTCGCGCGCACTCGCCCGAAAGCCGCCGTCCCGGCCCTCGCCCACACCGAGACCGGCACCGAAGACGACACCGACACCGAAGACGACATGCAG
>NZ_CAAAFT010000466.1:19693-25732 GCF_900634765.1 Candidatus Protofrankia californiensis
ACCGACACCGAAGACGACATGCAGGGTGGCGAAGAGGACATACGGAACAGCGCGGTCCAGCGACTCCGATGGCGTCGGCTCACGTGGCGCGGGCTCCTCACCGAGCAGGGACGACCACAATGCATCCGTGATCACGCTCGCGCCCCCTGGCTGATCGTCGCGACCGTCTGCATCGGCGCCTTCATGGGGCAGCTCGACGCCAGCATCGTGACCATCGCGCTACCCGACATCCGGACCGACCTGGGCGCGTCCCTGACAGCGATCACTTGGGTGAGTTTGTCCTACCTGGTCGTCCTGGTCGGCACGGTCGCGGCAGTAGGACGCCTCGCCGACATGATCGGACGAAAACTTCTGTACACCTACGGTTTCGTCGTGTTCACGCTGGCTTCACTCGGATGCGGGCTCGCACCGAACCTGACGACGCTGCTCGCCTTCCGGGTGGTCCAGGCGATCGGTGCAGCCATGTTGCAGGCCAACAGCGTCGCTTTGATCGTCAGTGCTGTTCCACGGGACGCGCTCAGTCGCGCCATCGGCCTGCAGGCGGCGGCGCAGGCTCTCGGGCTGTCGCTGGGCCCGGTGCTCGGCGGCCTGCTCACCAACGCAGGTGGCTGGCGGTGGATCTTCTACATCAACATTCCCACCGGAATTCTCGGGTGCGCCCTCGGTTGGGTCCTGCTCCCCCGGACCCGGCTGCGGGCGGCCCGGACCGCGTTCGACTGGCCAGGTCTGGCGCTGCTGTTCCTCTCTGTGACCGCTGGCCTGGTCGGGCTGTCACAAGCCGCTACGGACGAGCCTGCGCATCCTGGCATATGGCTGGCGCTCGCCGGCTCGGCAGCGCTCGGCTGGGCATTCATCCGGCGGCAGGCCCGGACCGATGCTCCCGTGATCGACCTTGAGCTGTTGCGGCGCCGCGACGTCGCATCCGGGCTCGGGAGTGGGATGCTGGCGTCCGCGGTGCTGTTCGGAACGCTGTTCGCCGTCCCGCTACACCTGACCGACCGCGGCGGGCTGAGCATCGCGTTCGCGGGCCTGGCCTTGACCGCCCTCCCACTGGCGATCGGGCTGACCGCGCCGACGGCCGGCGCGCTCTCGCGGCGCTACGGCGTCCGCCGGACAACGGTCCTGGGGATGCTCGCCTCCATGGTCGGTGTCGTTGTGACAGCCGGCTGTGTGGCGGCCCTCGCCCGTTCGGCGAACGGTGCTGCCGGGGACGCCGCCGTGGGTCTCGGCGCCGTCGCGGCGACAGAGATTGCACTGGCGATCATCGGGGTTGGCATCGGGCTGTTCACTCCGGTGAACAACGCCGCTGTGATGTCGGCGGTCCGTCCCCAGGAAAGCGGGTCGGCGAGCGGGGTACTGAACATGACCCGCGGTCTGGGGAGCGCCCTCGGCGTGTCAGTGACGTCGGTCGCGTTCGGCATCGGCGGATTCGCTGCTGCCGCGACGGTCCTGGCCGGATGCGCGGCGCTGGCCGCCGTGATCGCCTGGTGTCGCCCTGCCCGGCAGGGGGCACGGACCGATCCGCTCGCCTCGGTCGAGCACGGCCGATCAGCCGTCCCGGCTCCCCGCATCCCTGCCTGTGCGGGACACCGCGATGCTGCTTCGGAGCAACCCGTCCAATGCCTTCGGCTACACAGGAAAACGTTGTGATCACGTCACGATCAGCGGGTAGATTGGACATAGTCCAAAGAAGAGGAGACTCGAATATGATCAACAACGTTGATCGTGTGGGTAGCCTGCTGCAGGCCACGCTGGTGGAGTTGATCGACCTCGCCCAACAGGGCAAACAGGCCCACTGGAACGTCGTCGGCCCCCGCTTCCTGCCGGTGCACCAGCAGCTCGACACCCTGGTCGACGACGTACGACTGGGCGCGGACGAGGTGGCGGAGCGCGCCGTGGCCGTCGGTTACCGTCCGGACGGACGTAGCGCCACCGTGGCCAAGGAGACACCACTGAGCGAGTTGCCCGCGGGGTCGCTCGCCGACGTCGACGTGGTCCGCGAGATCACCGATCGGCTGCGTAACGTCGCTGACTCCGTCCGTGCGAGAGTGGACCAGCTCGACGACCTCGACCCGGTCACCCAGGACCTTCTGATCGGCCTGACCGCGACTCTGGACAAACACGCATGGATGTTTGGCGCACAGTTGAACTGAGCGCTCGGCTACGCACCGCGGGCCTTCGGGCCACCGGCCCCCGGCTCGCGGTGCTGGACGCCCTGGGGCGTCTTGGTGGCCACCGCCGCGCCGACGAGGTCCACGACCACCTGGCAAACAATGGATACGATCTTGCCCGGACCAGTGTCTACAACGTGCTGCGTGACCTGACTGCCGCAGGACTCGCGCTGCTGGCGGACGTCGGCCCGGGCGTGACCCTCTACGAGGCAGGCAGCGCCCTCCACCACCACTTCGTCTGCCGTTCCTGCGGATCGGTCCAGGACGTCGCCTGCGCTGTCGGCGCACACCCCTGCCTGCATCCCGATACTGCCACCCACCCCGGCATCGGCACCCTGGACGAAACACAGATCATCTTTCGCGGCCTGTGTTCCCGCTGCAGCCCGCCCCCGTAAGAACGCGCATGGACGGCGGCGAAGCGACACCTACACGGTCCATGAGCGCCAGAGGCCACCCTTTTCGCCCTACCCGTTTCGCCCTGCCCCTTTCGCCTCACTCTTCGCCCGGACCGCCGGTTCCAGGGGTGTCCGTAGCTCCGGAGGTGTCCGCAGTTCCGGAGGTGTCCGCAGTTCCGGAGGTGTCCGTGGCGGCTGCCTCCAGCATCATGCTAAGCAGGCGTGCCTGCCGGAGCGGAAGGGCCGCGGCGAAGTGGCCCAGGGCCGCTTCGGGGTCACCCGCCTGTTCCAGTGACGCGAGCATCTGGGCGGCGGCATACTCCTCCCGCCGTCGAGTCGGGTGATACATCCAGACCCGACGGATCCGAACTCGCTCGACATGCCCCTTGCCGATGAGACGGGCAAGCGTGGTGGCTATGGTGCTGTGCGCGAGTCCCCCGCCCAGCTCCTGCTGGATGTCGCCGGTGCTCACCGGCGCACGGGCCGCCCAGACAACCGTGAGGACCGCTGCCTCCAGCTGACCGGGCTGGCGGCGCATCGCCGTGCCGGACACGTCCGTCGGCTGCTGCGCATCGTCGTCTCGCGGGGCGGGTTCAGGGCTGAGAGTAGTCAACAAGGGCCGTCCTTGAAGGCGTGAAGGGCGTATCGGTGACGTGATCCGCGCAGTGGCGGTAGCAGCCCCGGGCGCGTGCGGCCGGTCCGTCGACAGGCACGTGCCGACACGGCACGGAGCAGGGGCTAGAGCGTCGGCCAGGTAGCGCAGATCCATCCCGAAGTCGATCAATGATCCATGATCGAAGATCGTCGTATCATGAAAGTGAGGGAGTAGACGGTCGCGATAGCAGCCGTTTTCACACTCAATCTCTTGATCGCAACAGGACGCGTGGCTACCTGACCGGGCTCTGGAGGGCGAAAAGCAACACGATCATGCTTTTCTCGCACTCGAGGTTCCTGCCGGATCCGGGAGGTTCGGGAGGCCCAAGTTCCGGGTCGCTGCTTGGTCAGTGAGTCGGCCCCGTCGGCAGGAAACGCCGCTGGCAGGAGACACTGTCAACAAGTCAGCCTACCGGAACCAACACCAGCCGTAGCGACCTTGGCAGCCAAGGGAAATACGATCCTGCTTTCTTGAGCGCGGGGTTACCGGCTGCCACCGGACTGGCTATACCGCTGCGAATCGGACTGCCGAGGAACCTGGCTGCCAGAAGAGCCGCGGGCCTACCTCAAGACTGATGCACGCTCCTGGCGGTCCCCGGCGGGCCATCGCGTACCTGAGGATCTCGCTCGTCCAAGGCGCCGCGGAAGAACCGGACGGTTGAGCCACGCGCACACCGTGGTCGGCAAGGCCCGTCCGGCCGGGCACAGCCGCTGGGAGCAGGATCGACAGCACACCGCGGACCGTGCGGGTGGCAAGCACACAGGCAAGACCGACGACGGTGGCGCACAAACGTGCAGGCCACCTGGCCGTAGCCACCACGCGCGAAAAGGCGGCCGCCCCATTCGCCCGGGCACAGCTTTGCATCATGTGCCGTGGCCCACCTGTCTGTAGTCGGTTACATCGCCCGTGTCGTTGGATTGCATGTAGTCGTATGTTGTATGTAATTGTATGTAGTTGCCCGCGTCATCCGCGAGAAAGCCGGGGCGGAAGAACCTCGCACATCACCAATACACTGCGTTACCGCATCGGTCGAAATCTACGGTCACGCCGACAAATGATTACCAAGCGCAAGCGTCTTACTACCCTGTAAAGATTTTATCCGCAGGAAGCAGGACAGGGTGCGCCGAACCGGCCAGAAACCCCTGTGGTTACTCCCTCAGAGTGAACCCGATGTATGCATGTCGGCGCAGATCGCACACGGTCGGACCGACCTTGCCAGCCCCCACCCACCCCACCACCGCAACCACAGGACCTCGTGGCGATCGTGCGCCGCCAACCATGTGCCACCGAGCTCACACTGCCGTGATCGCCGGGCTCCCGGAGTCGTTCCGAACCATGGGGCCGGATGGCGAGCCACGTCCAGGCTGCTGCTGGCAGGACCCGAACCCCGTCGATCGAAGATCGACAATGGACTCCGAATCAAGCCGATACCGGACGAGTTATACCGGTTTGGCCAAGCGGGGTCCCCATGCCACCGCGGCCCGGCCACAGCGTCCGACAAGGCGAACCACGGCATGCGGCAACGATGCGCACCAGGGGGCCGCTTGGGCGTGGATCGCCTGGACAGAGGATCCGGAAAAGAATCTCAGAATCTCAGGCGGCACGCAGCTGAGCGATCCGCACCAGCGCGTCACATGTTTCCTCGGTACGTGTCACGTCAACATTGAGGGAAGCCACAAAGGTATTCAGCGCCTCTTGCACTGTCACCGCCGACTCGTGCGCGGACACCGGACAGTCGAGCTCCAGAAACATACCCAGCCCGTCGAGTTCGTCCACGCAGAGCGACATGTTGCCCAGACTCGCCGTCCGCCGGATCTTGGCGACCCGCACCGTCGGACAGAAACCCATGTTCAGGATGGCCTGATGCATCTGATCGCGATCGGCGACTTCGGTCTCGAACGAGATGTATGCCTGGGCGTTGATAGTGGGCTGTTTCAGGGTGAAAAAATGACGGTCGTTTATCGTACGTAGCCGCGGGAAGGACACACCCAGCCGACTGTCCTCGAAGGTCCAGCGATCAGGAGCGTACGCCTGGTCATCCTGAAAGAACGGCTCACCCAGCTCGATGCCTCGCGCCTTGAGGGCCAGGAAGAGTGCCTCCCTGTCCCTCACATGGAACTTGACCTTAACCTCGCGCACACAAGCCTCCCCATCGTCTACCCGGCGATCCCCCGAGGCGACAGCCTGACACATAACCCGCCAACCAGAAGTGACGCCCACCGCCAAAGCTATAGAGTCGGATGGGCGTTGGATGCGAGCAAGCGGCCATGACCACATCTTTCTAGCCCGTGTCCGGGGCCCGGGGCACGATATCAACCCTGTGGTGACAGCCAGCAACAGTCGGCACACGGTCTGACCTTCGTCGAGGTCACCTCGACGAAGGTCGGCGAGCCGCCCACCCCTGAGCAGCGCGCACCCACGCACCCGACCCCGAGATGCCGGCGTCCCATATCCGCAGGCAGACGGACATCACGTTACGGGTACGTTTCACAGCGGATGCCACCTGGATCTCTGTCCGACCAGGTGGTCACGCACTCACGGCCGTCTCGCCCGCAGCCCACCCGCAGGGCCGGCGAAGCTCACGCCACAGCTTCAGCCATGGCCCGGAGTCCGCTGTCGGCCGACGGATGGACAGATCATGACAAGACCGGCCGCAGGCTGTCGGCGCACGTGATTCACAGCCGTCCCGCTTTTCAGAAAACCTGGGGAAACAATGGCGGCGCAATCATGTTCCTTTTGCTCCCGGGGTTCCTGCTGGATCGGGGGTGCCTGCCGGATCCAGGGGCCCGAAAGCCGATCCGCGAGGTCCATCGCCGGG
>NZ_CAAAFT010000466.1:26131-27302 GCF_900634765.1 Candidatus Protofrankia californiensis
TCGCTTGTGCGGTACGGCGTCGGTTATGAAAAACCATCCCGGGCACCTCACCCGCGGGCCGTCCGGACGTAGCCCGACCATCGTTGATCGTGGCTGTGTTCGCATCCGAGGATCCCTGGCCGGCCAGCCTGGACGCCGGGAGGGCACGGCTAATTCCGATCCGGACGAACAACCTTTCCACGGCGAGGCGAAAAGGGACCGTGGCGACCTGTCACCAACGACGGACCGATGGCGATGGCGATGCCCCGATGTCGACGGCGGCGTCGGTTACCTGCCGACACCGGTCCGGCCTCCACCACCATGCGTGGTCGGGCGGCACCGACCCAGGCTCGTCAACCGGCAGCATGCAGACTCAGACTCAAGGAACGCGCCGACGCCAGCGCGCGCCATCAACTAGAGGGCCAAAGGAAGTGCGATCATGTTCCTTTCACGCTGCCGGAGGTCCACGTCCCCCGAGTCATCCGGAACGCACGGCCCGTCAAGTTGCTCCGGAACATCCCAGTATGCTCCGGTACAGACCAAACTCGGACGCCGGAAAGCAAGGAGAAGCGGATGAGGCCCACACCAGTGGACAGCCACACCCGCAGCAACACGGACCGCGACGGCGAAATCGCCGGTACCCGATCCGAAGGACGCAGGCTGAGTCTGCACGCGGTGATGGACGGACGGCGCCGGCAGTGGCTGGGGATCGGTGCCGTCGGACTTGTGATCGTCATCGTCGTCGGCATCATCCTCGCCCGGGGAGGGCAAGGGCCGGCATCCCCGCAGGCGGCCACAACCGCCGCGCCCAACTCCGCTCCCACCGAGCAGGCCCCGGCCCGCCCCGTCGGCCCCTGGGTCCTCGCCGTCGGCACGAGTCCACTCGACGGGCAGTCCGTCAAGGGAAGTGTCGAAGTGAGCCTGAACCCGGGTACGGACACCCTCGACAAGGTCGAACGGGTCAAATTCTCCCTCGACGGAGACACGGTGCTCGACGACCGGGACGCACCGTTCACGGTCCGGCTCAACAATCCGGCCGCGGGCAAGCACACTCTCACTGCCCGCGTTCGCACGAACGACGGCAGCACCGAAGTGGAATCCGCATTCACCTCCACCGGTGACGGAGCAGACTCGGCCGCGCCTGCCGCGCCTGCCGTGCCGGCCGCGCCGGTACCGCCCGCCGTCCTGGCCG
>NZ_CAAAFT010000467.1:0-16891 GCF_900634765.1 Candidatus Protofrankia californiensis
CGACTATCTGGGTCACAACCTGCCCCAGGAGCGGTTGACTATTGCGATTGGTTCGGTGGCGGCTGCCCGAGCCGCGCTGGACACGACCGTGGCCTATGTCAAGGACCGCCGTGTGTTCGGGAAGCCGGTCAGCCACTTCCAGAACACCAAGTTCGAACTGGCTTCAGTGGCCACGGAAATCGAGGCGGCGCAGGCGATGGTGGACCGCGCGCTGGCCGAGCACGTCGCTGGTGAGTTGGACCCGGTGGACGCGGCGAAGGTAAAGCTTTACTGCACCGAGTTGCAGGGCCGGGCGGTTGACCGTTGCCTGCAGTTGTTCGGTGGCTACGGCTACATCCTCGAGTACCCCATCGCCCGGATGTACGCAGATGCCCGCGTCTCGCGTATATACGGCGGCACGAGCGAGGTCATGAAGTCGATCATTAGCAAGTCGTTGGGTTTGTAGGCATATGTCCGAGTGACATGGCGATGCCGCGGTCCGGGAAGTTCCTGATCTTGCGCATCGTCTGCCACGGCTCGACGGTGGACTGCGGCGGGATATGCGCGTAGCGCTTGGTCGAGTGCCCTCACATCCAGTCTGGACCGGCTTGGCCTATCGGTCTAATGTATCGACCAAAGTTGAGTGATGTGACGGTCATGGCCGTCCGCCGAATGGCCGTGTCGAAGCCGTGGTGCACCGGTTGCCGGGAGGCTGGGGGAGGGGATCGGCGAGCCACGCGTCAAACCTTCCGGCGCATGGCCTCGAGGTTGCAGTGGATCTTGCGACTCGAAGAGGAGGCGGGAATGGGCAACGGTGTCCATGCCCTCGTGCCGGATGACGGGTCAGACATGGCCGTGGCCAGCCCCGGGTCGGTGGTGGTCGAGGACTCGGTGGTGGTCGAGGAGGATGTGCAGCGGGCCAGGGAGATACTGAGAGCTGCCGAGCGGATTCTTGACGACGGCGTGACGTATTCGAAGTTCGCGAATGGGGACCCGAAAGCGGCAGATGCGGCGTTGGGCGCGGCTCAGCGTGCGGTGAGCGAGTGTATACAACTCGCCGTCCAGTCATCGAAGGACTCCTCGGTTCGGCAATTGGCGGAGGTTCTCCTGCAGTCAGGGCTGGCCCGGGTCTCGCTCATGGAGGCCATGCTGGCGCGGCGGACGGCGAGAATGTTCGGTGTCGAGCAAGCGCTTTGCCAGTTACGCGGGACCGCCTCGTTGTCGGCGCTGGAGGAGCGAGCACCGGTGGAGGCTCATCGGCTTGGCTTCACCAGAATCCTGTTCTCGCGTATCGACAAGGGCGTCTGGATCGCGCGCGCAGCCTATACGGCGGGAGAGGAACAGCTCGCCCGGACGCTGGTGCAGGTCGGTGTCGCGAACCCCCGGCCGCTGACCGGCGCGCTGGTCGAAAGCGAGATGGCGCGGCGCCGTGTTCCGATCCTGGTGCGGAATCCCCAGTCGAGCCCACGTGTCCATGCCGAGTTGGTCGCCGTGGTCAACACCAAGGGCTATGTGGCTGCCCCGGTGATCTCGTGGGGCAAGGTGGTGGGACTGCTGCACGCCGACCGGCAGATGGAACTCGGTGGAGTGGACGAATTCGACCGTGACCTGCTCGGCATGTTCGCCGAAGGGCTGGGTGTCGCGTTTGAAAGGAACGTACTCTTCCGGCGATTACGGTCCATGCGGTCCATGTTCAATGAGCATGTGTGTGCGGTCAACGATCTCGTCGATGACATCGCCGAGGATGCCATGGAGATCGGTGAGGATTCGGAAAAATCAGCTCCACGTTCGCAGGGGCCGTATTCACGGGAGATTTCGGCGACATATTCAGGGGACGCTTTTTTCGCCAACCTTACTCCCCGCGAGTGCGACGTGCTGCGCAGCTTGGCGTCTGGTAAGACGAATGCGCAGATTGCGAGTATCTTATTCGTGACCGAAGGTACCGTGAAATCGCACGTGAAACATATTCTGCGGAAGATCGGTGCGGCCAACCGTACGGACGCCGTGGCTCGGTACCACGCGCTGGCCAAACCGCCCGGCGTCCATCGGGCGAAAGATCCGTTCAGATCCTGAGGCTTATTCAGATACCTTGCTGATCCAGATACCTTATGGTGAACATGCTCGCCAAGACGCAGCTACGCGCGATTTTGCGCGATTTTCAGCGAGCTTCTGTACCGTGTTCCCGACCTGTCGGTCGGGGAGTCGTCATACCTCCGCAGCAACTTCGTGCACGCCGTGAAGTCGATGCCCTGCCAGTTGCGGTAAGCGATTTCAGAGTCGTCCTGCGGGTGAGCGAGGCGCAGCAGGACGGCTCAGGCTCCAGAACGATTAAGATCCAGAATGACTCGGATTGGCCGGTTGTCTCCCGGCGTCCGTATTCGCGGATCGGCGATGGCCGGACCGTCCAGTCGACCTGATGAAGGCTGCCTGATGAAGGTGCTCACGCAGGGACGTCTTGAAGATCGTGTCCGTCCCGGACATCGGGGGCGCGTCGACGAAGGCAAACGAGCGGTAGACCTTGTAGCCGGTGATGAGGTAGCCGGCGATGAGTTCGCGTGCGCACTCTGCCGGTTGGGCCGCTGCCGTGTCAACTCCGGGCAAGCTCGCTGCTCATCTGCTCATCTGCTCATCTGCTGACCTGCTGACCTGCTCGCGTGCTCCGGACCTACTCCGTCCACCGGCACTCCGTGCGCCGGCCGATGCCGGGAGCCGATCGGCCGGGTAATGGCACCTGTCCATCGGGTCGGGACAGACCCCGCCCTGTCTGCCGAAGGTCCCTGTCGGAGCTGCGATGACTCCGTCAGGCTTGGAAGAGCTTTGGCGGAAGGAGCGGAAGGAGGAGCCGCAGGTCGGCACGTGAGGTTGGCGGGCACGTGGTGGCACAGGGACATGTGGTGACACAGGACAGCTGTCAGGCCCGGCAGGTGACCGGCGGTTTCCGTGGCCGGGGCTACTGATCGACAGGAGGGGGGCGTGGGGGAGAACGCGATGAAGAGGCAGGTGGCCGTTTTAGTGGTCATTACGCTGAGCATCGCTTTTGGCTGCTTCGGGACCGCGCTGACAGCTGCGATCAGGGTGTGGGACGCCGCCGCCGTCCAGCATGACCGGCTGGGCCCGGCCGCGGCAGGTGCGGCTGTCCTCCTGAACCGTCTGGCCGACGAGGACAGCGGCTGGCGCAGCTACCTGACGACCGGTCGGTCCGAGCTCGTCGGACCCCCTCCGGCTGTGTCCCGGGATATCTCGTTCGAGGTCGACCGGCTGTCCGCCTCCGTCGCCGGCCTCGGGACGCTTCCCGCCCTCATGCGGCAGGTTTCGGAAGCATACGAGACATGGCGCGCGCAGGCGGATTCCGGGGTAACCGCCATTCGTTCCGGGGATGCCGTGGTAATTCGTCCGATAGAGGCGGCTGTCACGAGAAATTCGGGTTTCGACATCATGCGTACGCGGGTGGCCGCGATGCAACAGGAGATCGTGCGTCACCAGGCGCAGACATCGGCTCAGGTCGACGAGGCCGGGTGGCAACTGCTGGCCTGTGCGCTGTGTGCCGTGTTCCTGGGCTTTCTGATTGTCGCAGCGGTGGTTGTCGGCGTCCGGCGGTCGGTTCTCGCTCCGGTCCGCGGACTGCTGCGCGCGGTCAGGGAACTCGCCGGCGGTGGTTATGACCGGGCCGTGCCCCGCGACGGTCCGGCCGAGCTGGCCGAGCTCGGGCAGGAGCTGGATGCGATGCGTTTACGTGTGCTGGCCGCGCTCGGCCAGCAGGGACCGACCGTGGCAGCATTGCGGGACGCGCTCACTGCGTCCGTGGCCGAGATTCCGGGCATGCGAATCGCGAGCCGGATCATCCCGGCAGAAGGTGTGCTCGCCGGGGATTGGTACGACACCTTCGAGCTTCCCAACGGTCGTCTCGGGTTCACCGTGGGGGACGCGGCAGGGCACGGGCCGGTAGCCGGCGTGCATGCGCTGCTGGTCAAGCAGCTTCTCGCGTCCGCTCTACTCACCGGGTCCGCGCCGGATGAGGCGATCCAGCGGGTGCAGCGACATCTTGGTGACACCGGCGAGATGTTCGCGACCACGTTCGTCGCGGTGGTGGACCTTGCCACCGGGCTCGTCGAATACGCGAACGCCGGACACCCGGAACCGGTGATCGTCCGAAGCTCGGATACGGGACGGGACACGGAACGGGACACGGACACAGAACGGGACGTGGACGCAGGACGGGAGGGGAACGGGAACGAAACAGGACAGGCAGGACTTGTGTCCCTGGCCCCGACAGGACCCCTCGTCGCCCACATCCTGCCCGACGGCAACGGTACGTGGCGGACCGAACGGGTCCGCCTGGCACCGGGAGATGTTCTATGCGCCTATAGTGACGGCCTCACCGAGGCGCGCGACCCGGCCGGGAATCAATTCGGTTTCCAGCGGCTGGCCGGCGAACTGACACGCCTTCCCGGCAGGGATCCCGGGGTTCTCGTGAACGACCTCTTCACGGCTGTCGCACAGCACTCCGGTGGCGGCGTGGCGGACGACCAGATTGCCGTTGCGGTCGTCCGTACCGCGTCCGACGTCATTGCGACTCCGCTGCAGCGCCTGGACGAAGCCGTTTATCCGACGGAAAATATCACCGCTGCGCCCGGGCAGGCTGCACGGGCGGCAGTCACGCGTCGGTTCTCCAGTCCGGGCCGGAGCGGATGAGCGCGTCACGGATGCGGTGCCGGGTCACCGATCGGTCGGTTTCCACCTGGCTGGTTGTATCATGATAAAGCAGCATTCGGTTCATTCGACGTATTCAGTCCGAATATCCGGGCGGCCGGCGTGTCCGACATCGCTCCGCCAGGAATATCGGTCCACCGGGTTCCCGTGCCGAGGCAAGGAATTCGTAAATCGATCATTCCGGGGGACTCGTCGGTGTTGGCCCGGTTCCGTTAGCCTATTGAAGATATGGACGACCAGGGGGCAGGCAAGATCTCCAAGCGTACGCCGGATCCTGACACATCCGCATCCTTGCCGGATGATCCGTCGGTGGAGTCGGTGAGCGAGTTGGCTTTCCCGACGGTTGCCCGCCTGGAGCTCGACGAGCTGCTCGCCCAGCTCGTCGAGCGGGCGCAGGACGTCATCGCGACGCAGAGCAGGTTGCGTGGCCTGCTACGAGCCACCCGGATGGTCACTGCCGACCTCAGTCTTGAGGTGGTGTTGCGCCGTATTGTCGAGGAGGCCTGTGAGCTGGTCGACGCCCGGTACGGCGCCCTCGGCGTGATCGCCAAGGAGGGGTATCTCGAGCAGCTCGTCCACGTCGGCATGGAGCCGTCCCTTGTCGAGAAGATCGGGCACCCTCCGCGGGGGGAAGGGGTTCTGGGCGTGGTTATCGCACAGCCACAACCGCTTCGCCTGGACGACATCACCACAAACTCCCAAGCCGTCGGCTTCCCGGTCGACCATCCGCCCATGCGGACCTTCCTCGGCGTTCCGATCAGGGTTCGCAGCGAGGTTTTCGGCAACCTCTACCTCACGGAGAAGCGGAACGGCCGGACATTTACGGCGGAGGACGAGGAGCTCGTCCTGGCGCTGGCCGCCAGCGCCGGGGTTGCCATCGACAACGCTCGGCTGTTCGACCAAGCGCAACGTCGCCAGCGGTGGTTGCAGGCCTCGGCGGACATCACCCGCCATGTGCTCGCCGACGGCGAGCAGCCGCTGCACCTGATCGTGAGTCGAGCCCGGGAGCTCGCCGGCGCGGACGTGGCCGCGATCCTGCTCGGGGGGGAGTCCTCGTCGCATCTGGCTGTCGAGGTTGCCGACGGTGATGGCGCCGGTCCCCTGCAGGGCACCGTGGTCCCGATGGACGGCTCGTTGGGGGGCAAGGCGGTGCGGACGTGTGCACCTCTGCTCGTCTCGGACGCCGCGGCCGAGGCCAGCGGAAACGATCCCTATGCGCGCGGGATCGGACCCCTGATGATCGTTCCACTGGTCGGCTCACAGGTGGCCGCCGGAGCGGTGGTGCTCGGCCGGCACCACGGAGCCACGCCGTTCACGGACAGCGACCTGGACATGGCTGCGGCGTTCGCCGGACATGTGGCGATGGCCCTCGAGATCACCCAGGCGCGTGTCTCCAGGGAACGGATCGTCGTCCTGGAGGATCGGGACCGGATCGCCCGTGACCTGCATGACCATGTCATGCAGCGGCTGTATGCCGTTGCGCTCGGGATGCAGGGACTGGCCGCCGCCGAGGAGCGCTCGGGGCCAGCCCGCCGGATGGCCACGTACGTGGAGGATCTCGACGTGACGATCAGCGAGATCCGGTCGACCGTTTTCGAGCTCCGGGGCCGGCGGACGGCGGCCGGCTCTGGCCTGCGGGCGCGAATTTCTTCTATTGTCGACACGATGAGTGATGCTTTTGGCTTTGCGCCGTACCTGCGGTTCGAGGGCCCGCTGGACACGGCGGTGGAGACGGTGGTCGGCGAGCATCTGATCGCCGTGGTGCGGGAGGGCCTGTCGAACGCGGCCCGTCACGCCCGTGCCAGCAGCGTCGAAGTCATCGTGCGGGTGACCGGCGGCCGGCTCAGCGTGGACGTGATCGACAACGGCGTGGGAATCGGGAACACGGATCGTCGCAGCGGGCTTGCGAACATGCACAGCCGCGCCGAGGATCTCGGCGGTACCTTCGACCTCGCTGCGGGGCCCGAAGGCGGCACCCACCTGCGCTGGTCCGTACCGCTTATCTGAGTCTCCCACCGCGGCCGGTCGTGTTACCCGCAGCCGCTGATGTTGCCGAGCCGCGCTCGCACGGTACGGGATTCGTGAGTTGCTGGGACGGTTTGTCCAGCCCGGGAGCGCCATCCGGAGGGGGTTGTGGGCCGGAGGTCCACGGGACGGGGTCCGAACGGCCCGTGCCCGCAGAAACCTCCGACGGTCGTTTTGATTTTCGTCACGACCCACCATGGACGTCTAGCGGCCAGTGCCGTGCCTGGCGGGTCGGCTGCTCCGGCCCGCCACGACCACACCTGCCGCAGCTTCATGTTCGATGTTGGAGGTGCCATGACCGTTGATGACCGCACGATCGTGTCGAGGTGTACGGGCCTGCACGTGCGTCCGTATGCGTATCTCGAGGTCGGACGTCCGGAGTCCGATGGTCCGCAGTTCGCCGGGCCGCAGCTCACCGACCTGGAGATGGTCGAGACACACAGCGCCAAGCTGTATTTCTCCGGTGACCGCGTCTACAAGGTGAAGAAGCCGCTGGACCTCGGGTTCCTCGACTTCCGTACCCGGCAGGCGAGGGAGGTCGCCTGCCGGGCGGAGGTCGAGCTCAACCGCCGCCTCGCCCCCGACGTCTATCTCGGGGTGGCCGACATCCGTGACAGCGACGGCACGTTGGTGGACCACATGGTCGTGATGCGGCGGATGCCCGCGAACCGGTGCCTGTCCACCATGATCACAATGGGGAGGCGGGTGGACGGGCAACTGCGGGCGCTCGCCCGGTTGCTCGCAGCCTTCCACGAGCGGTGCGCAACCTCCCCCGAGATCGCCCAGGCGGGCAGCCTCGCCACGCTCGACGCGCTGTGGCGGGAAAGCCTGACCGGGCTCGCGCCGTTTCGCGGGACGCTGATCGATGCGGACGTCGTCGACGAGATCGGTCGGCTCGCCCTGCGCTATCTTGCCGGCCGGGCACCGCTGCTGGTCGAGCGCCAGCATGCCGGGCGGATCCGGGACGGGCACGGCGACCTACTCGCCGACGACATCTACTGCCTCGACGACGGTCCGCGGGTGCTCGACTGCATCGAGTTCGACCGGCGGTTGCGGCTCGGGGACGTGCTCGGCGACGTCGCGTTCCTCGCCATGGACCTGGAGCGCCTCGACGTCCCCGAAGCCGCCGAGAAGTTCCTGAGCTGGTACGGGGAGTTCTCCGCGGAGACGCATCCGCCGTCGTTGCAACATCTCTACATTGCCTACCGGGCGTTGGTGCGTGCCAAGGTGTCCTGCATCCGTGCCCGGCAGGGTGCGCCGGAGGCCGCGCGGCAGGCGCACAAGCTCGCCGCGATCGCGCTGGGACATCTGCGGCGTGGCCGGATCCGGCTCGTACTCGTCGGAGGTCTGCCCGGTACCGGCAAGTCCACGCTGGCCGGGAAACTCGCCGACGCCGAGGACGGCTGGGTGCTGCTGCGTTCGGACGTCGTCCGCAAGGAGCTGGCCGGTCTGCCCGCCGACGCGCACGTCCCGGCCGGCCTGTTCGAGGGGCACTACGACGCTCAGGCGACCGATGCGACCTATGCCGAACTGCTGCGGCGGGCCCGTCACGCCCTGGAACGGGGCGAGAACGTCGTGCTCGACGCGTCGTGGTCCACGGCCAGCTACCGCACCGCCGCCGCCCGCCTCGCCGAGCAGACCGCCACCGACCTCGTCGAGCTGCGCTGTGTCACCTCGCCGGAGGTGGCCGCCGCCCGTATCGCCCGCCGCGCCGCCGTTGGTGAGGATCCCTCCGACGCGACCCTCGCCGTCCATCAGGCGTTGGCAGCACGCGCACAACCGTGGCCGACCGCCGGCGTCATCCAGACGGCGGTGCCGATCAGTGAAGCGCTCCTGGCCGCCCAACGCCACGTAAATTCGGTTTAGCGCCGGGTTTCCCCAACGCCGTTGTCCAATGCCGCGGCCTGTCCAGCCCCTGCCTACAGCCGGGGTGGGAGCGCCCTACGTCGCTGATGATAATAATAATGATAATAATGCTGGTGGTGGTGGATGGCAGGTCTCCTCCGGGCCTCCGTCATGATGGCCGGCGGGTCTATTTCTGGACAGCCTGTTTCTGCTCTTTCTGCTGCTTCTGGAGTCTTGTAGCGTAGACCGCCGCCTGGGTCCGGCTCGTCAGCTCGAGCTTGTCGAGGATCGCCGAGACATAGTTCTTCACCGTCTTGTCGGACAGGTGCACTCTGGATGCGATCTGCCGATTGGTCAGTCCTTCGGCAATCAGCAACAGGATCTCCCGTTCCCGGTCGCTGAGGGTTGCGAGCCTGCTGTCCTCGGCCGGCCCCTCCCGGAGTCTGGCCAGCACCTTCTGCGTGACGGCCGGGTCCAGCAGGGAGCGGCCCGAAGCGATGGTGTGGATCGCGCCGATCAGATCCGTGCCCTTGATCTGCTTGAGCAGGTAGCCGGCCGCACCCGCCATGATCGAGGCGAACAGAGCGTCGTCGTCGTCATACGACGTCAGGATCAGGCAGCCGACTTCCGGGTACGCGGAGCGGATATCCCGGCACACGTCGATGCCGCTGCCGTCCTCCAGGCGCGCATCCAACAGTGCCACATGGGGGTTGGAAGCGGGGATGCGGCGCAGTGCCTCGGCCGCGGTCGATGCCTCGCCGACGACCTGGATGTCACCGGTATCTTCCAGTACCTCCCGGATACCGCGACGGACGATCTCGTGGTCATCCAGGAGAAATACGCGTACCGGATCCACGACGAGGCACACTACCTGCAAGTGATGCCGCTTACCATCCCGGGATCCCGGAGTGCCGGGGTCTCGCGTTTTCCGCCGATTTCCGGGTGCTGCGCTCATCCGTTGTCAGGTCGGATATGTCGCAGCATTCGCGGACCCCACCGGCAGGCCGTCGCAACAGGCAGACCGGCCGCTACAACGAGCGGACCGGCCGCCCAGGAATTGACGACCCGTCGACAGCCGGCCGTGGTCGATGCGGGTGCGTGCCCCAACCCCGCGACGCCGCGCCCCTACCGTCCTACTGCCGGAGGTTCTTGAGCCGCTGGCCCAGCTCGGTCAGCGTGGTGGACAGCGCGTCCACGAACGACGCACCGGTCTTCGAGGCGCTCTCACGAACCGCCGGGTCCTTCACCGCCTGACCGGCCGCGGAGTAGGCCCGGTCGAGGGTTGCCCGAAGCTCGGCGAGTGCGTCATCGAGCCCCTTGCGATCGGACGCGCGTTCGCCGACGACGTCGTCGAAGTGTGTCTTCAGTCGTTGTCCCAGCGTGGTGACGCTGTTCGCCACATCGTCCCAGGCGGTCTTCGTGTCGGTCATGCGGTCGCTCCCTTCGCGGCTGTATCCAGCAGCATTTCCCACCTGCCCTGCCCGCGGCTACCCGGAACGCCGATCAGGGAACCGGCGGAAGCGGAAGACCTCGGCCAGCAGCCCTCGCGGACAGATCCCGATCAGAGCCGCGAATCTGATCGTGGTTGCGCTGCGCCGCTCACACGGGTTGGTGCGGTGGCACTGGGTGGTTTGTGGCCGGAACCGCCGTCCGGATCGATGACGGTGTAGCCCATGCCGCTGGCGGTGCGGTCGCCGATGCCCGCGTAGCAGGCGAAACGGGCGAGGGCTCCGATGGCGCTATGTGTGAGAGGTGCGACACCCGACGGTCCGGCAAGATCGTAGCGGACGAATCCCACGCAGCCGCGACGTTTCGGAGCCCCGATCTTGACGACGCATTCGGCAGCGGAAAGGCGCATGTCGACAAGTTCCAGATGGTCGTCGATCGCGTCATCGATGTCGGAGGGCAGCGGGGCGTCGGGCGGCGCCCAGGTTCTCCACCGTGCGGCGAGAGTGCCGAACACGCGTTCAGGGTCGGGCAGGATGCGCTGCCGGCGTGCGCCGTCACCGCGTCCGGTGGCGAAACTGACCGGTGTGACCAGACCGAACGCCCAGGACGTCGCCGGGGGCGCGGTGGTGAGCAGATCCGGGTAGGTCTCGGCCTGGACGAGTTCGACCGACGCGGTCGTGTAGTCGGTGGAGCCGAAACGCCATCTGTCGCGGGCGCCGAGGGCTGCGAGCATCGAACCGACGATCTCGTCGAGCAGGATCCCGACCTCGAAGCGGACGGTGTTCGACGAACGCCCGGGGGTCCGCTGGCGCTCATCGAGAAGCGGTGTGATGGCGAACGGTCGCGACGGCGGGCCGTCGTGAAGGTACGCGCTGGCCTCGGGTGACAGCTCGTCGCGGACAGCCGCGAGAACGGCGGCGTTGACCGCTGGGCCTGTGTGTGGCGGAGGCAGCGCGCCCGGGGACGCCGGCTTGAGGTACATGACGACGCGAGCGGGCACTGGTCACCTTCTTTTCTCTTGCGGCATTACTCCTGAGACAGGTCCAAGGTCCGATCCGGATCTCACGGTAGGACGGTGGACCAGGAACGCCGCGCTGGGGTCAGTCGATGGGCTGCCTCCGCGCGTCACCGACGCGACCACCTGTCTCTGACGGACGATGGAGGGGTGAGGGTCACGGGCATGCATCCGCAGGGTGATGCACAGATACGTCTGCCCGTCAAACGATCCGACCTTGATCGTTGCCCACAATCTCCGACACGCCGACAGAACAAGGAGGCTGTGGGAAAGATCCATAATCCTGTGAGCTGCAAAAACATAAACGATCAAGATTTTTGGGCCGGTTGTCCACAGCCCCTCCGAGAGGTTGTGGGACGATCTTGCAAACCCGCAGGTCAGACACCCCAGGATCGGTGGTACTGTCGCACGGCAGGAACTTTCCGAGTCGGATTGAAACGCCGACCCTGCGTGTGTCGGCATTGTTCTGTGTGGGTGGCGGAAAGTGGAAGGTTGACGTCGGAATTCGGCGTATTTTGGGTGTGGATCATCAGCTGTGTGCGGGCGGTCCCCAGGCCTGGGCTTCTCCGGGTCGACGAAGTCACCTGGCTTCTGTGCAAACGCGATATGCGGGGTCATCACGGCTGGGCCGTTCTCCCCGGGCGTCATCCCGGCAGCGAACCAGGCGGCCTCGGAGTCGTTTCCCACAGGGCGGCTATCGGTAGGGATACCATGCGGTCGCCGAAGCGAAGGGCTCCTTGCCGTCCGGTGTGTAGGACAATGCCGTGGACGAACTGGGGGCCGAGAAGGTCGTGAAGGACGGCCAGGCCGCGGAAGTCGTCGCCAGTGACGGTATCGGCCGCCTTGCATTCGATGGCGACGATCTGGCCGTCGTCGCGTTCCAGGACGATGTCGACTTCGGCGCCACCGCTGACCCGCCAGTGGTGGAGGCGCACCGAGCTGTCGCTCCAGGTGGCCTGTTTGGCCAGTTCGTTGACGATGAAGGTCTCGATCAGTGGGCCGCGGGACGGCGCGACCGGCCTGGCCAGCGCCTCGGGGGAGACACCGAGCAGGGCGGCGGCAAGACCTGTGTCGGTCAGGTGCAGTTTGGGATGTTTGACTACTCGGGCGGTCAGGTTGCGGGACCATGCCGGGAGACGGTGAATAAGGAAGACGGTTTCAAGTAGTTCCAGATATCGGGTGATGGTGGTGCGGTGCAGGCCGGTCTTGTTAGCGGTGTTGGCGGTGTTGTGCTCCTGGGCGGTGACGGAGGCGAGGTAGGCCAGCAGGGTCCGTATCGAACTCGGTTCGTTGATGCGGGTCATCTCTCGTATGTCGCGTTCGGCGATGGCTTCGACGTAACCACGAAACCAGGCCCTCCTGGCGCGGATCGTCTTCATCAGAGCCGGTTCGGGGAAGCCACCACGACATATCCGCTGGAAGTAGTCGTTCCGGTCGGATACCGAGGGCGGACATGTGATGAGTGATCCGGGGTCGTCGAAGGCGCGGTCGATGAAGTTGTCGGCCCGGCCGTCGAACTCGCCTTGGGAGAAGGGCCAGACATTCACCACCCCGGCCCGGCCGGCCAGGGACTCCGACAGGCTCGGGGTCGTGAGGAAGCGGGTTGATCCGGCCAGCACGTACCGGCCTGGGCGCGGTGCCGCGTCGACCTCGGCCTTGACCGCCCTGACCAGGGCGTCTCCACCTCGCTGAACCTCATCGATGAACCGTGGCTCCGAGCCGCTACCGGTGAAGGCGACCGGGTCGCTGGTCGCGGCCTGAAGGGTCTGCTCGTCGTCGAGGTTGAGGAGGGTACCGCCGTGGCGGTCCCGCATGTGCCGCAGCAGTGTGGTCTTGCCCGACTGCCGGGGACCGTTGAGGATCACGACGCGGAAGACCGAGAGGTACTCCTCTGCGATCGTGTCGCAGGACCGTCGAAGGTCGACCATGGAAAAACTCCTGCTCACAGCGGGTCCTGAGCGGCTTCAGTGTACATTCTGCGAAGCCTTAGACCGACATTTCACAGATAGATGAGGCGACGTTTCACAGTCATCTGGACCGACGTTTCGCAGGCGCTATGATCGTATAGCTGGTTCAGGGAGTCCGGCTTCGTCGGTGTTCCGTGTCGTCACTCTACGTACGCCGATGCCTCGTTCGTACCTGTTACGGATACCCCGCTGTGCCCTGTGCCACAGTGTCCCCTAGTCTGATCTGTTCTCCGTTGGCAGGCGGATGGCCAGGGTGACCGGCAGCGTGATGATCTTTTTCGCGCTGCCGGTGGCCCGAAGGCGCATAGGGGGATAGGTGAAGATCGGACGTGGGTTCCCGACGTCGAACGGCTCGGGGGCAGGAGGCTGTGGTCCGCGTGGCTGTGGTCCGCGAGACAGGCCATCGGGACGATCCGCCAGGTGTGAGCCGGTGTTGACAGGTATTCCCTGCCTCCCGTACGTTTCGGGCACGGCCCGCGCATGCGGTCTGCGGCCCAGGTCGGGCGTTGTCCGGCCGACGACCAGGATCATTGCGATCCCGGTCCCCTGTGAAGCACCCAGAAGCTCTGGGTGCTGTGACGCCTAGATGGCGTTTGTTGCTCACCGTGCCGTCCGTGGTTCGGCATGCCCTTCACAGGAGGACCGATGAATCCGCTGACCATCGCCGACATCGCGCATGAGAACGACGAAGTAGCCTTCGCCGCCTACACCGAGTTTGTCGGCCCGGCGTTGTGGATGCGGATCGTCCGCGGCGTCCACCGTGCCAAGCCCGGTACGTGCGCCTGCCGGCCCGAGCGCCCACCCATGTTCGACATCGCGGACGAGATCCTCGGACCGCTCTGCGGACGCTGCACGGACCTGTGGACCGACCGGCTCATGAGCGGCTACCAGGTGGTGCGTGAGGCGCTCGCCGGCCAGGTACCGACGATCACCAGCGGTCCGAACGCCGGCCAGGAGATCCGCGAATGGATTGTCATCCGGGAGCATTTCGCCTCGGCGGAGGCCGAGCGGCAGGACGTTCCCGTTTTCGGCGCCATGCTGCGTGACTTCGCCCCCCGGGAGCGGACCCCGCCGCACCTGGACTGGCTACGGGCGGTGTGGGCGCAGCTCGTCCACTACCCCACGTCCAAGCGGATCATTCCGACCGTACGCCGGGAGTCGGCCGCGGAGCGCGGCCTGCCGACCCGTCCGGAGGTGGCGATCTGCTCGGCGGAGTGGGCTGCGCCGCTGCGCGTCGACCCGGCCGACCGGGACATCCTCATCGAGTTCCTGCTCGGCGTCCGGGACGAGATCACCGACCCGTTCTCGCTGCCGGACATGCAACTGAAGTTCGGTCTCACCGCGGGGGAGGTCGACGAGCGGCTCCAGCGGTCGCTCGCGCTACTGCGCCGGTACAACCGTGACTTCTACGAGCGAGCCGTCGCCGTACCGCTTGCCGGAGCACATGGCGCAACCGATCCGGACGGGCATGGGTGCGCCGGCGAACATGTGCCGTCCGTCGAGGACGCCTGCGTGGCCGAGGCGGACGCGCACGTTGCGCGGAGCGCGATCATAGCCGAGCTGGCGTTCAACCCTGGCCGCGGACGCGCGCACGGCGTTGGCAGCGGCGTCGGTGTCGGCCCGAACCTCGTCATGGCCCGGTTGCTCCAGGTGATCATCGACGCCGGGGACGGCAGAAAGGTCGACATCGTCGCGCTCTTCCGGCGACATCTGCGGTTGGACGAGGAACGGGCCCGAGCTGAGGTCGCCCGTTTCGTGGGCCTCGTTGTCGGAGCCGGGGTCCGCTGGGTCGACGTTCTGCTTCGCGCGGTTGACGGTCGGGCGGCGTGATGTCGAGGAACAGCACGGTCAGGCCCGTCACGCACCCGACCGTCATCCGGACGGCAGGGCGGCCCATGCTTCCAGCAGATCGGCAAGATCATGCGCTTGCGTGGGGGTCAGCACGACAGCGCGTGTCACGGGATGGACGGGACCAGCGGGGTCGTGGGCCGTAGCCGTTTCCAGTGCCGCCGTTTCGGGGCCTGCGTTCCGCGGAGCGCAGTTCCCGGGGGAGCGTTCCGGCCAAGGGGCGATCTCAAGGCGGATGCCGTCACTGACCGTGGTGACCCGGACGGACTGTGGTGTGTCCGGTGTCGACGACGGCGGGTCGGTGATTTTCCGCCGGCCGGCGATCCGCAGCAGGCCGGGTCGTTCGAACACGGCCGTGCCGCTGGTGCGCAGTAGGCCTACGACCAGGGCGCCGACTGTGTGATCCGGACCGTCCGTCCAGGTCAGACGTAACGGGGAGCTGCCGCTGTCGTCGAGTTCCAGGACGGCCCGGGCCCCGGCGAGCCGGAGCGTCACCGGTCCGAAGCTGCCTTGTACATGCCGGGAGGCGAACGGGATGCCGGCCAACGCCGCCAACCGACTCGTGCTTGCGTTCACCGACGATCCCTCCCTTCAAGCAATGACTTTACGTAATCGTCCGATGATGCTCTTCCCTGTCGGGCGCCCCCGGTCCGGCCGACCCAGGCCATCAGCCCATGACACCACCGTCGTCACCATCCCGCTCTTCAGCGGCCGCATGGTGACCCGGAGACCTGGCTCTCCGGCGGCGCGAGAAAAACATGATCGCGCCGCCTTTGGTCCTCTGGGCGTCGGTCAAGCGGCCCGGATCCGTTCCAAAGTCGACCAAGGATCCATGATCGAATATCGTCGAATCATGAAACTGAGGGACCATACGGTCGTGATAGCAGCCGTTTTCCCACTCAATTTCTTGGTCGAAACAGGGTGTGTGACTATCTGACCGGCGCTCTCGGCCACTGCGGTCGTCGCTACCGGTCCTTTTCGGGGTGGACGGGGAGGGGGCCGGCGCCGAGGTCGGGCAGGCTGACGCCGCGGTCGCCCTGGATGCGGCCGCCCTGCTGCCGTTCGTTCTGGACGAACCACTCGAACGAGCGTCCCCGGGGATCGGGCGGTACCGGGACGTCGACCCGCAGGCCGTTCGGCCGGACCCGTGGATAGTGCACGGGCGTGGACGGATCACCCGTGGCCGCGACGAGGAACGCCCTGATGTGCGGGACCTTCTCGAACTGCTGGCCGCCGGCCACCGCCTTCCGGAATTCTTCGACGGTTTCCCGGGCCGCCGCGGGAAAGCTGTCCGACGGGGGTTCCTCCGGGGTGAGCGAGCGGTAGAAATCAGCCCACGACCCGCCCGTGCGAAGGTCCGTCCGGGCCGGGTCGACGGTGAGCCGGACGCTGCCGAAACCCAGCGGTTTGCCCAGGCCCAGCCGGTGGAATCGGCCCGGGTCGGTGCCCGGGTCGGCGTCCAGGTCGAGCAGCCACAGCAACGCGCCCAGCTCGACCGCGGTGAGGTTGCGGACGTCGACGGTGAAGGTGAACGTCGTGCCGGGCCGGACCCAGCCGTTGATCGAACGATTCTGGTCGTCGCGGTTCTCGTCCTTCACCCCGCCCGAGTCAAGCGTGGCGAATGCCGTCCCGTCGCGGTTCAACGGGTTCGCACGCGGATTGTCCTCGGGCACCGTCGACTTTCGCGGCCGGCGGTACTCCTGGTAACGCCCGCCGTCCAACTTCTGGGTGCGGTCCTTTATCGGGTCCTTCCAGTAGCCGTCGAGCAGGCCCGCATGATGCGGGTAGACCTTGCGCCCGCGCAGCATCCGCCCGGCGGAGACGAACCAGTCCCCCTTGGGCAGACCGGCCGGCAGCGGTGCGGGATGGCCGTTCCGCTCGGCGCCGACGTAGAAACGTCCCTGACCGGGTTTGGGCTGGCCGAGGATCGCCAGCGGCAGCCCCCGGCCCTGGAAACGCTCCACGGCGGGTCCGCCGGCTGACGGCGGAAGATTCTTCTTGTCGGCCGGCGCGTCCGATGTCTGGTCGCAGACCACCGGGCCGATCCGGACAC
>NZ_CAAAFT010000467.1:16916-19454 GCF_900634765.1 Candidatus Protofrankia californiensis
TCGCAGACCACCGGGCCGATCCGGACACTGCCCAGCCACGCGCCGGCACGGTCGTCCCCGCCGGGTACGGCCCGGTCCTCGGTGCGGACCCAGCCGAACACCCTGTCCGCCGGGGACAATTCACTGATCGTGTCCGCGGGCCGGAGCGAGTGGTGCAACAGCGCGCTCGGCGGGACGCTGAACAGCTCCCGCGCGATCGTCACCGGATACAGGCTGTCGATCTCACCGTGGGCGTCCAACCGGACGTAGATCAGGTCACCGTCGGTGAGTTTCTCCGGTTCCCCGTCCTTCCGCGGAACCAGGTGGCGACTTGACACGACTGCCCCGGGGATTTTGGGGTCAGGTGACTTCAGCTCACCGGGGCGGTGTGCCGCCGCGTAGCCGTGGATGATGTCGCGCCAGATACCCCGCAGCCGCTTGTCGAGCGGGTACGTCTCCCGCAGGTCGTCGTCGGTGTCGAAGAAGAAGACCCGCTCGTCGTGCTTGCGGTCGATGTTCCGGTTGGTGACGCACACCCAGCCGTCGACCACCTTCTCCCGGCCGATCGGCTCGTACCACGACGCCCGCGGCTGCTTCGACGTCCGCAGTGGCGCCTGCGCCGGCTCGTGACCAGGCTCGGCGAGCGAGCGTATCCACCAGAGCTGGAAGTCGGGCGTATGCGTGTCCGAGCGGCGGTCCCACCGGTGATGCTGGACGAGTTGGATGCGCGCCCGGACCCGCTGGCCGTGCCTGGGCCGTGAGCCGTCCGGCATCACGATGTTGAAGTCGGTCTGGTCGGGGCCGCGGACGTTTTTCGAGTCGGCTGACGTCCAGTAGCTCGGCAGCCAGGCTGCGTGCATGGGCGAGCCGTGCCGACCCTGATGGCCCGCGGGCGTCGTCCCGGGCAGCAGTTCGATCTCGGCGGTGTCGCCGTCGCCGATCACCCGCGCCGGGATGGACGCGAGCCCGTCACGGGCCGCCATCCGGTAGCCCAGCCGGCCGTCATGGCCGGTGAACACTCCGAACCGGGAGTTGGTCACCGCCTCGTAGGCGCTGCGCAGCATGCCCTTCACCGCCGTCGGCGGCAGGTGTGGCTTGCGCTCCTTCCGGCCGTCCGGCGTGGTCACCTTCCGTTCCAGCACCGGATAGGTGGCGTGCCCGGTTTTCTCGTCGCGCTCGACACGGGGAGTGTCCAGGAGCAGCAGGGGCGTGCCCACCGTGAGGGTGACGCCGATCGTGCCCGACCAGCGGTCCTCCCGGAGCCGGTCGTGACCGGGCAGGCGGTGGCGGTCCGCCGGGTCGTTCACGTCGCCGAGGGTCTGGTGCCGCTCGTCGCGTTGTGGCGCAGGGACGAACCCATACGGGTTGATGAACGCGTTCAGCGGCTCGGGCGGGCGGTAACGCGTGTCCCGCGGGACGCCGGCGGTACTCGCCTGCCGGCCCCCCGCCGCGTGCCGGGACGGACGCGCCGGCGCCATGTGGCGCGGGGGTTGACGGGTCGCTCGCGGGGATGGTGCGGGGTGGCTCGGACGCGGCCCCGACGGCGAGACTGCGGCCTGCGATGACGTCTGCTGATTCTGAGATGGTGCGGGGTGGCTCGGACGCGGTCCGGACGGCGGCTGCTTCGACGGCGGGGTGGAAGCGGCAGCCGGCGTTGATCCGGTCGGTGCCGGCCTGGTCTCGACAGCCCCTGGCGCCGCCGTCGCCGCGGCACCCTTGTCCCGGATGCGCTTGGCCCGCCCACCCGTCCAGTCGAACTCGACGGACCGGCCGGCCAGGTCGTCGTCGCCCAACGCGGCCAGCGCCGGGTCGAGGAAGCGGCGGTCGAAGCGCCGCTCGCCCCCGCTGTCCTCGATGATGACGAGCCTGCGGGCGCCGTCCGGGGTGGTCTTCCAGTTCAGAACGCCGAAGCGGCTGCTCATCGGGTCGCCTCCGGGAGACGGTCGGGCTGTGGGCTGCCCGCGGCTTTGGACTGTTCGGGCGGTGCGAGGAACAGCTCGACGAGCCGTTCCTCGGCGACATAGGCGTTGCCGTGCTCGGGCTCGGTCGTCACGTACTCGACGGTCCGCAGGAAGACGCACTCGTTCTCACGGGGCGCCCGCGACACCGGTACGTCCAGGAGGCCGATCCGTGCCTCGGCCAGGCGCACCCACAACGGCCCAGCAGAGAGCGGACCGGTGGAGGCGCCCGAGTCGTGCGAGCGCAACGGCCGACCCCACAGCAGGTATCTGTTGTCGATCCGTTCGATGGCCTTCAGCGGGTCGAGGGCCTCGCCGAGCGGCCGGCAGATGTCCGGTGACTCCGACAGGAGCACGGCCGTGCCAAGGCCGTCACCCTCGTGCAGCCACCGTAGCTCCGCATCCTTGTTGAAGATCCGTGCCTCGAACACGGCATCGGACCCCGACGTCGACAGCGGCAACTCCTCCTCCGCGGACGTGCCGGCGACGCCGGCCCCGTCCGCGAACGAGCCCTTACCGGGCACGGACAGCCGGCCGCCGGACAGCCGGGCCACGGTGTATTTCTTCGCGCTCGCCAGCAGCGCCACGGCGTCGCCGAGGT
>NZ_CAAAFT010000467.1:19702-23306 GCF_900634765.1 Candidatus Protofrankia californiensis
GATCGATTGCACGGCGATGTCGCCGTGGCCGCGGTTCACACCGTGGCCGAGCCGTATCCGTCCGGCCGCCAGGTCCCGGAGGACGAGGAGCAGCAGTGCGAGCGCCGGCCGTGCCAGGCCCTCGCCTTCGCCGCCTTCGCCGCCTTCGGAACCATCGGAGCCCGTGGGGCTGGCGTCGAACCGGCTCAGCCGTCGCAGGTCCACGGTCAGGCTCAGCTCCTGCCAGTCGACGTGGTGCGGTTCGAGGGTGCTGTAGAGGCGCTTGTCCGCGGCGCCGCCCGTCCACCGGTCGATGGCGACATGGTCGGCCTGGTCCATGTGAAGCTTCTTGAGCGTGGACCGGACCTCCGGTGGCAGATACGCCCGGGGCTTCTCCCACGAGCGTTTCGGACGGTTTTCGGGCTCCTCGGTCAGGCCCTTGACGCGGGCGCCGTTCAGCGCGCGCCAGAGGTCACCGGGGATGGCCTGCTTCGAGTAGCAGTCGTCCGCGCCGAGCGCCCCGATGCCGCGGCGCGTCCGCACGCCGTCCCCATTGCTGTTTTCATCGCCGTCTGAGTTGCCGTCTTCGGTCCCGCCCGCGGTCGTGCCGGCGGAACCGAACAGGGCACTCACCGCCCCAAGCTCATCGAGCTGTTCCCGGAACCGTGCCGACCGCCGTGGCCCGGCCGGTACGTCGAGTGGATGGGCGGCGTCCCGTGAGCGGGCGGTCCGCTCGATGCGCTCCGCGTGCGACCGCAGCACACCCTTGATCGAACTGCCGGGCAGGACGAGCGCCACCTCGTCGTCACCGACCCCGCTGGTCAGCGGAAGCGCGTCGATCGCGAACCCGTCCGCCCCGTAGCGCACCATCACCGGGGACGCGGGACGCCAGGCGATGTTCACCCTGAGCAGATCGGTGTCCGGGTCCTCGCCGCCGAGACCTGCCGCTGTCAGCGGAGCGGTTGCCGCGGTCGGCAGCAGGCCGAGGGAGCCGAGCAGCCCGTCCAGGCTGTCGAAACGTTGCTCCACGATCTCCGGCTCGCCGGCCAGGACGACGGAACCGAGACCGCGGGTCCGGGCCGCGCCGAGCCGGACCCGGCCCCCCGCGAGCGCGAGCAGCAGCGTGCCGAGCATCGCTGTCGCCGGGTCGGCGTCCCGGTCGCCGTACGGGGACTCCAGGTCGATCTCAAGGCGCAGGTAAGCGCCGCGTGGGAGCACCGCCCGTCCGTAGAGAAAGCCGTGGGCGACGGTTCCCAGCACCCGGTCGATGCCGATGCCCGAGCGGGCCTCGACCCGCGACCGCGGCAGCGGGGTGCCGGGATCGGTGCCGGTCGTGACCAGGCCGTCGTGCACGACGACCCGGCTTGTCGAGCCGTCGTCGGAGCCGCTGTCTGCGTCCCGTTTCGAGTTGCCCTGCCGGTCGTTCTTCTGCGGGACGCTGCCCCAGATCCCGTCAAGGACCAGCCTGTCGGCGATCGACCGTCCGGCGAAGGCGCGCAGCGCTCCCGCGAGGCTCGTGCCCGGCACATACAGCCGCGACAGCCCGTCCACGGCCAGCGCCAGGTCGACGGACGGGTCGCCGCCGACGTCCCCGACGTGCAGCGGTGTTTCCAGTCGCAGCCAGCCGCGGACCCGCAGCCGGCGCACCATCGGACGCCCGGCCCGCATGCCGGCGTCCGGGGCCGATCCCGATCCGGTTTCGGTGTTCGACCCGGTCATGCCCTCACCCCTTCGTGTATCCGGTCGTGCTCCGTGGCCGGCGGACCGTCACCGTCACCGGCCACCGCCCGGCGGTGCGCGGTCAGACAGCTCGTGACGAGCGTGCGGACCGCTTCCGCCCACAGCTCGGTGTCGGCCCGGAGCCGGTCGGCGCCACCGTCGGTCACCGTCAGCTCACGAGCCATGCCGGCGTCGCCGAGCGGACCTAGATCCAGCAGGCTCCAGACCTCGGCACGGCTTGTCAGGAGCCGCTTGACCTGCTGATACACCGCCTGGGGCCAGCGATCGGACAGCCGGTCCAGCCAGTAGCCGATCTCGTCGTCCTCCCCCAGCCGGGCCAGGACGTCGCGCAGTCCACCGAGCTGGGTCGGCGTGACCTTGTCCTTGCCGGTGTGGGCGAGCCCGAGGGCCTTCTTGCGCCCCTCGGCCGTTGCGGCAACCGCCGCCGAAGCGCGCTGGATGTGCGCCCGCCACGCTTCCCGCTCGATAACCTGCGCGGTCGCATACGCGGCCCGATCCCTCGGCGGGACGAACGGCGCCTGCCTCCTGTCGCCCGATGGCGGGTACTTCTGCAGTGTGCCCGGACGTGTCCGCAGCAGCGGGTCGTCGACGGCGATCTGGCCGAACCCCTCGGCGGTGCGTTCGCCGATGCCGGCGGCCAGCACACGGTCCAGGTTCTCACGCGACGGGCGTCCGCTCGCGGTGAAGGTCAGGACGCTGCCCGCGGCAAGTCCCAGCAGGGTCGGGCGGGGAAGGCACCAGCCCCGCTGCCACGACTCGACCCGCCGGGTCGCCGTCACCCGGTCTGTCAGTTGTCCGGGGATATGGGCCTCCGGCTGCGCGGAAAGAACATGATCGCGCAGCCTTTGACCCTCCAGCGGCCCAGGGATATGGGCTTCCCGGAGGGCGAGGGTCACCCCCAGCCTGGCGCCGAGCTGGTCGGCGAACTCGCGGAGGTCGGTCGACGGGCGCAGCCGCTTGTCCCGGAGCAGGGCGTCCGACAGCAGCCATACGGTGATCGTCTGTTCGGTGTCCGCTCCGGAGGCCTCCGCCTCCGGCGCCGCCCACGGTGCCGGAGGGCCCTCGACGGTCACGGTGACCTGCCCGTAGTCGTCCTTGGCGGACCGCCCGACTGCCCACGTGCCGGCAAGCGCGGTGTCGGCGCCCTCGGGTAGCAGTCCGGCGCATACGCGAACCTCCGCCCACAACACCGACCCCGCGGCAATCGCCTCGTAGGTGTAGAGGCCGACCACGTCCGAGGTGGGTCTCTGCCGCTTGTCGTCGATGACGTTGTGGGTGTGGATCGTCAGATGACTTTCGCGGATGGTGATTGCGAGCGGGTTCGAGTCGTCCGGCGCGGACCCCGGGGGCGGAGGTGACGCGCCGACATAGGTGTTCTTGTACGATTTGGCCGCGGCGCCCGGTTCCCGCGGCACCTCGACCAGCCGGTTGACCGCCGCGGTCCGCTCCTCGTCATCCTTCGCGTGGAACCAGGTCCGGGGCAGCGGCCGGCCTCGCTCGCCGTCCACATCGACGGTCGCGTTGGTCACGACGAGATGACCGGCACGGGCGAGCGAGTCGGGATCCCACCCGTCGACCTCGGCCAGTCGCCGTAGGACCGCGGGCAGCAGTATCGACCCGGGTACGAAGTCCAGCGACCGTACGGCGTTGCCGATGGTACGTTCCTGCACGATCAGCGGCGTCTCGAGGTGCATCCGTAACGTGATGACCTCCCAGCCGAGGCTGCCAGGACGGTCGGGACTGCGCGAGATCGTCGTTCTCTCGAACGGGCGGGGGACGGGCGGAGCGACCCCGTCGCGTGCCCGCAGCCATGCGGCAACGCTGTCGAGCGTCGGCAGCGTCGGCAGCGTCGGTGCCGTGGCCCGCGCCCGGGCCGTGTGGCCCC
>NZ_CAAAFT010000468.1:0-2465 GCF_900634765.1 Candidatus Protofrankia californiensis
CGTCGGCAGCGTCGGCAGCGTCGGTGCCGTGGCCCGCGCCCGGGCCGTGTGGCCCGCCCGGCCCGTCCGAGCCGTCGGTTCGACCTGGGTGATTTCGAGGCGGCACCGACCCGCGCCTCGTCGACGCTTGCCACCGATGGACTCCACCAGACGCGCGCCGAGCAGAAGCAACGCGGCGGCTGCCCGGCGGCCATCGTCATCCAGGCCATCGTCATCCAGGCCCTCACCACCCGAGTCCTCACCACCCGGGTGGGGAGCCGACCAGCCAGCGAGCGTTGCGCTCGCGGTCAGTTGGACGCCACAACGCGCCATCTGCTCGAAGCGGAGGAACTTGTCCGCCGCCCGCCCCGTGCTTGGGTCGATCTTCACCCCGGGGCGGACGAACGTGGTCGCGTCACGCAGCCTGCGCTGTTCGTCCGACCGCAGAGCCGCGGCGAGGGCTGCCGGATACCGCGCCGGGCGCACCGACAGGGCCGCCGGGCGCGGCTTGTCCCCCGTGGGCGAGCCCGCGACGGACAGAACCGGCTGGCTGCCGAAAAGGAACTCGACCCAGGCGTGCCATCCCCCGGCCGGTCCCGTGGAGCTGGTCGAGCCGTCGAGCGCGGCGGCGGCAAGCTCACAGGCGTCCCGCCACACCCCGGTCAGGGTCTTGCCGGGCACGAACGGCAGGCCGTCATGGTCGGTGTTGACCAGTTTGTCGATCCCGCCGGGGATGCCCAGACCGGTGCCGCAGTGCCAGTCGCTGTCCATGTGCAGGGTCAGCGCGAGGACGAGGTGGCTCGCCGGGACGTCCGGCGTCCCTGTCGTGCTTCTGATCGTGCCGTTCGGGCTTGTCATGCCGATGTCCCCGTCGTCGTTCTCTCGTTGCCCGCCTCTGCCGCATGGTTGTGCCGGTCGGAGAGGTTGTGCCGGTCGGCGAGGTCACCTATGAGGTGGAGCGCGTTCATCGCGTCGAGCAGCCCGGTGACCGGTGGTTCGGTGACCTGGCCTGGCTGCCCGTCGACCAGAGCCCGATCGCTGATCCGCCAGAACAGCGACGCGTTGTTCCCGGTCGGGATCTCGCCGGTGCCGGCTCTGTTCTCGGTACCGGAGCCGACGAAGAGGTCGAGCCCCCGGTCGTGGTAGCGCGCCAGCATCTGGCGGAACCGGCCGTCGGCGGCGTCCCGTCCGGAGAACAGTGCCTCCCGCAGGTCGTGCATCTGGCTGGTCGGCAGCTTGCGCTCGCTCGCCTCGTCGGTTCCGTCGGTCGAGTCGAAGGTGGCGGTGAGCGCCGCCACGCGCCGGGCGAGGTCGTCCCAGTGGCGTCCTACGGTCCACGGCTCACGCATGTCACGGGTGACCACGTAGGGCTGTGCGTACAGCCGCGCACGCAGCTTCGGTCGTTTCTCGGGGTCGCGTCCGGCCTGGAGGCCGGCGGCGCGTTCGGCCTCGAGGTCGGCGGCGCCGACCGCGACCTTCATCCGGTCGCGCAGATGGGCGGGATCGCTGCCACCGCTGTCATACAGGACGTGGAACGAGAACGCGGACGCCCGTGGCCGTGTCCGAGGCCGGGGTTGCTCCGGTTCCCCTGGCGCGTCCGGCGCTGCGGACGGCTCCCGACCCACCGAATACTGCTTGACCGTCTTCTTCGCCTCCTGCGTCAGCTCCTCGGCCAGGTCGTAGGCGGCGGAGAACGGAAAATGCGGCTTGACGACGGCCACCCCGGCGCACGCGGTGAGCCCGTCCGGCGCGTGCTTCCGGATGACCGGGTCGGCGCGGGTGGCCTCCTCGAAGGCGATGAGATATGCCTCGGCGAAGGCCAGGGAGATGGAACCGGCGCAGACCACCGTGAGGTCGTCGCCGCCGAGTACCAGCGGGAGCACCGGTACGGCGCCCTCCACGTCATGATTGCGGGGGAGTACCCGCCGGCAGTGTTCCAGCGCTTCGCGGAACGCTCTGACGGTGCATGCGTCGACGGCTTTCGAGAACGGTTCGAGGGCCTCGGCGTAGCGGTCGCTGGGTGCGTCGGTGTCGTCGGGCCGGTCGCCGGTCGCGTTGCCGAGCTCGGTGAACAGTTGGCCGAGGCTGTTGCCGTCAGCGTGGATCACGGCGACCCAGTCGGGTTTCTCCTCCAGATGGTCGGCGATCTTCTCCAGCGTTGGCTTCGAGATTTCGGCATTATGCGCGAGCCGGTGGAACCCGGTGTCCCGAGCACCCCACTTGGCCAGGCTCGGGCGTGCCCGGGGCTGACGTGATCGTGGGCCCTGGCCTTCTGTGATCACGTCGTGGGCAGGCAGGCCGCTGGCCGCGCACTCGTCCACGATCGGGATGCGCGGGAAGCGGCTCATCGGGCCGGGCCGGTCGCTCCTGACCCGCGGCAGCGCCTCATGAACGTCACGGCATCGCCTGGCAAGCATGCTGACCGGAGGCTTTCCCGCTTCCTGGTGGGCGTCGTCTTCCTGGTGGACGTCGTCCCAGTCGAACGA
>NZ_CAAAFT010000468.1:2817-3437 GCF_900634765.1 Candidatus Protofrankia californiensis
GACGTATGCGGCGTCGTCTTCCTGGTGGGCGTCGTCTTCCTGGTGGACGTCGTCCCAGTCGAACGACTCGCCGACGACGCCGCATACGTCCAGGCCGGGGGCCTCCCGCAGCGCCCGCGCCGTCACGTTGCCGACCAGGGCTCTTCCCTTTTCCGGATCCCGGACGACCACCTTCGCGCTGCCGGCCGCGGCCACCAGAAGCTGCGCGCTGCGGTTGCCGGCGATCCGCCAGGCCGAGCTGAACCCGGTGAACTCGTCCTTGAGCGCGTCGCGCACCCATTGTTCGAGCCGGTGGACGAGCTCGGATGCGCCGACGTTCTCCCGCCGTTTGGTGGTGTCGAAGATGAAATTCTGGTTTCCCGACGTCTCGATAAGGACGACGTGACAGGTGACGCCCATCTGGTGGTCCTTCCGTGTGCCCTGCCCGTTACTCCTGTTACCTCTGTGACTCCGTTACCAGCGATAACGGCCGCCCGTTGCCGTTCCCACGTCCCCCCGCGGGCGGTAACCGTCGGTCCCGTCATCGGAAAGGATCGGGACCGACGGTCCCCCCGCATCTACGTCTGACGGACGACGCCCGCCTGCGTGGCGGAGTCCCCGCCAACCGCCCCGCCAACCGC
>NZ_CAAAFT010000469.1:0-5929 GCF_900634765.1 Candidatus Protofrankia californiensis
CGCCAACCGCCCCGCCAACCGCGCCGACGACCGCCTCGACGATCGCGAAGACCTCGTCGGGAGTCAGGGCGCTGCGGGAACCATCCGGATGCCGGGGCGCGCCACCGACGGACGTGCCACCACCCCAGCCGGGTTCACGGGCCCCGAGCGCGGCGAGGATCGTCCGGGGCTCGCTCGGCGGGCCGACCGGGAAGCGGTCGACGAGGTCGCTGCGCCGCCCGACCGTATAGGCGATGGAGGCGTCGGGAAGCCGCCGCCAGAGCACCGCGCGGGTATGCCCGGCCGCGTAGATCGGCTCGAATCCGTCGCCGTCGTTCGTGGCCATCACCCAGCCCGTGCCTGTGTGCGTGATGGTGAAGGTTGCCCTCCTACGGGCTGGTACGGCCTGCTCCTGGCTCGCCTCGGGTATTCGAATGATCATTTCGGCGATTGCCGACACACAGCTGGCGAGTATCCGTGCCGGATCGTGTGTCGAGACGAGTCGATGCGGCAGCGGGACGCTCGCGGCGAACTCGGCGAGCAGCGCCGGGTCCGCGACCGGGTAGGCGGGCCCGTGCGCGTCCCGGGCGCCGACCGTCTCCACCAGCGCCCGGGTACGGGGCGCGTGCGCGGATCCGGGCGCTACCCATTCGGGATGCGCCAACAACGCAACCGCCAGCGCAGTGTCACCGTCTATGTCGTTGACGTAGACGGTGTAAGGCACCGGGTCGAGGCCGAGCAGCAACGCGTCGAGTACCTGCCGGCACGTCGCCGACGTGACCAGCCGTGTGCAGTTGCCGTGATGGTCGAAGCTGAGGCGCCGGCCCTCGAGATCGAGCCGCGGCCCCTGCACCATTCCGTCCAGCGCGATGCTGTACGTCGGCAGCTCGTCCAGGTCCACAACGCGGCCCGGCGTGACGACCACCCGCAGCGCACCGATCGTGGCGATCGACTCGCTGAACCGATGGTGCGTGTCGCTGGTCATGCCGCTGTTCATCGGTCTGCTGCCCTCCGATCAGGCGCCGCTCCGGTGACGGCCGCCGACACCACCCCTGACGGATGCCGGCAACGTCGTGAGCGCCACCCGCCTGCGGCCACGAGCCGCTCTGACGTCATCCTTGCCGGGGAACGACATCCACGGCCGGTCGGGTCGTCCGTCAGAAGCGCATGGGCACCAACCAACAACCGCGGAGGGTGATACGCGATGGCCATCAGCGACCAGCCGTGCACGGATACCGGTCACGTTCTTGTCCGCATGCTCGGAGCCGCGGATCTCGGCACACGCTCCGGTCGGGCGTTTACCGAGAAATGTGCCGAGCTGGAGAGCGCCGATCCGGCACAGGCCGCCCGTCTGCTCACGACCAGTGCGGATCCGCGATGGCAGGTGCCCCTTGCGGTGGCGTTCGGCCCGGGTGCGCCGCGGTACGACCGGGTCGTTCTCGTCGTCACCAGAGCACAGGCCGGTCCGGTTTCGGACGGGGATTTCACCCACCCCCTCGGTGCGGTGCTGAAACAGCGGCTGGAAGGCGACGGCCTGTACGGCGTCAGCTTCGAACCGGGTGCCGTCGAGCTGCTGGAGGTGGGCGCCCCCCACATCCGCGGGGTCCGCGCGGCAGTTCGTGACTGGCTGATGGCGATGCACGCGGGTGACACGGCACCCGCGGTCGACATCCCCTTCGGGGGAGGTGCGACCAACGGCCTGATCGGGCTTGTGGTCGGCGCGCTCGAAGCCGGTGCGGAACCACGGCTTATCTTTCCCCTCACCGGCGGTGGCGCGGAGCGGATCCGGCTCAGCCAACAGCTACCCACCGAGAACGCCGACCGGTGGCTCGTGCGGCACCGGTTCTATTCACCAATGGTCAGGCGTGATTCCGACAACGAGAAGTTTTGGCAGAGCCGCCTGGACCGGCAAGTACTCGCGACCGAGACCGCAGGCGGCGCAGCGTCGGACCTGGCCCGGGTGCTCCTCGAACGGATCGAGCGGTGCGAGGCGGTCGATGGTTTTCTGTTCCGCTCGTGGCTGGAAGCCCACGTGCGAGATCTCGCAGCTCGGGACAATGCCAGGACCATGGACGCCGGACTGCGCGCAAGCCTGGACGATCTGATCAATAGACGTTTCGTGCAGCCCAGGCGATGGACGCCCGCGGAGGTCGACAGGCTGCTGAAGGAGCGGCGCAGGGGAGGGTTCCCCGCCGCCGCGCTCACCGTGCTGGTCGATCCACAGATCGCGAAGGCTGAGCACGCGGCCAACGACCTTGCGCACGGCAAGGCGCCCGATGGCGCGGGCACCCGGGCCATTCGCCGGTTCCTCAAGCGTCGGCGTGATCTGCCCCTCGTCGATGAGGAGGTCGAGGAGCTCGGCTATGCGCGGTGGCCCTATCTCGGTGACCGGCGGGCGCTGATCCTCGTCGCGATGGGTACGGACCCGGTCGAGGGTGACGATCCACCGGCGCCGCGCCTGGACGCGCTCATCGACCAGGCGCGGCGGGACGACGTCGAACCGGTGATCCGGATCGCCGTCTCTGACAAGACCGAACCTGTTGGCCGGCTGTGGGAGGCCAAGGCCCGGGCTCAGGACGTCGACTGCCGGGTTTTGCTGGAATGTGGCACCGATTTCGACGATCTCGGCGGCATCCGATCGGACGTCTGGGACGAACTCGATACCGAAGGCGATCTTGACACGGTCGGTGAGGTCCGCATCGCCGTGGGCCCGGGGCCGAAGCCGCAGGGTCTTGCGCTTCTGCTGGCCGGCATGGAATGGGCACTATGGGCTGCCTGTCCGGTCCGCCTGGTGGAGCTGCGGCAGGCGATGCGGAACTCCGTGGCGGCCCTGGACGACACGATTGTGGACGTCGACCGGGACGCGGTTCTCAATCATGTCGCCGGTGACGCCGAGCTCGCCGAGGTCGCGGCTTCCGCGCTTGAGTACCTGGACGTCAGTACCGCGGCGGCACTGCTCGACCGGGGGTCGCCCCGGCTGCGTCCGCTCGCGGACCGGGTGAGAAGGCTTTCGCTCGTTCCGGCGCGTGGGGCGCAACCGGCTCGTGCCGGTGCGGGAAGCGGAACCGACCGGGACTGGCTGGAATCCGCCGGGCTTTTCGACCACGGACACGCGCCGCTGCTCCTGCTGCGGGCCCGGTTACGGCTGGTGGAGATGCTCGCCGCCAGCGATCCGTGGGGTTGCGCGGTGCGCGCCGCGGTCCTCTGCGAAGGGACGCTGGGCAAGCACGGTGAGCGCGGGTGGTACACCTTGTGTGATCCGAAAAAGCCGCAGCACATCCCTGCGGCCACCAGGCTCGCCGGTTATCGCAACGCCAGCCCGGCTGCGCACGGAAAGGAAAAGGCCGTACGTGTGGGGGCGACTCCCGTTCCCCCGTCCGCGAAGGATCTACGTGACTGTCTGCGGGGTCTGCGCGCCGGCCTCAGCCGTCACGTGACGGTCAACGGCACGGGACTGCCTGACACCTGGGACACTGTGCTCATCGACGAACTCGAACAGCTCAAGAAGGAGATCCGGGCGTTCATCGTTTCTTCCTGACGCTGTCTGCCCGGACCTTTGTCAGGGGCGGTGCCAGGTGTGCGGGTCGGCGGTGACCTGCTCGCCGCTGGCCATGTTCTTGACCTCGTGCGGCTTGCCGTCCTCGAACGGCGGGAACCAGACGAACGGAATTCCCTTGCGCGAAGCGTAACGGATCTGTTTTCCCAGCTTGTCGGCCTCGTGGTAGACCTCGACGTTGTAGCCACGGCTACGCAGGTGTGCGGCCGTGGCCCTCGCCTCGGCCCGGCGGACGTCGCTGGGGAGCACCACCAGGACGTCACTGGGACAACTGGCGGCGGTTTCCAGGCGTCCTTCCGCCACGAGCTTGGCGAAGATCCGGGTGAGTCCGATGGATATTCCGACGCCGGGTAGATGGCGGCGGATGAACGACCCGGCGAGGTCGGCGTAGCGGCCGCCCGAGCAGATGCTGCCGTAGTCCGGCCAGTCGACGAACTTTCCCTCGTAGACGGTGCCGGTGTAGTAGTCCAGGCCGCGGGCGATGGACAGATCCGCCACGATGCTGCCGGCAGGCAGGTCGGAGAGTTCGTCCAGAACGAATGACAGTTCCTCCAGACCCTCGTTCAGCAGGTCGGAGGTGACGCCGAGACGGCGGATGTCGTCGGCGACACCGGCGTCGCTTCCGCGGATGTGGGCGAGGTCCAGGCAGGCCCTGATCTGTTCAGGGGTGAGCTTGAGCGTGGTGGCGAGCAGTTTCTCGACACCGGCCGTGCCCACCTTGTCCATTTTGTCCACGATCCGGATGACGCCGAGCGGGTCGTCGATGCCGAGCCCGGTGTAGAAGCCCTGCAGCACCTTCCGGTTGTTGATATTGATCGACCACGCGGGGATGCCAAGGCCGGTGAGGATTTCGTGAATGACCCGGGGGAGTTCGGCGTCGAAGTACAGGGGGACGCGGTCGATGTTGATGACATCGATGTCGCACTGGGTGAACTCGCGGTAGCGACCTTCCTGGGGGCGCTCACCGCGCCAGACCCGTTGCACCTGATAGCGCTTGAACGGGAAGACCAGGTCGTTGAAGTGCTGCGCGACGTACCGGGCGAACGGCACGGTGAGGTCGAAGTGCAGGCCGAGCCGGGCGTCGCTGTCGTCGGACGCCTCGGCCTGCAGCCGGCGCAGGGTGTAGACCTCCTGCGAGGTCTCTCCCTTCGCGAGCAGCACGTCGAGAGCCTCGACGGACGGGGTCTCGATCGAGCAGAAGCCGTAGCGTTCGAACGCCCGGCGGATCTCGTCGAGCCAGCGCAGCTCGACCAGCCGGATCTCGGGCAGCCACTCGGGGAATCCGCTGACCGGTGCGGGCCGGACGAGCTGCTCGTTGCTCATCGCGGATTTTTCTCCTCTCGAGGGACTACATAACGTTGTATATCAAACACGCCGAGACGCCACGCGTGCCTCCCGGCCGGGTGGTCGGGATGCGCCTGAATCCGACATGACCCGCCGGCCGTACCGTATCCCGTGCGCCACGATGTCGGGACGGACGTCGTGGCGCACCGCGACAACGGGATCCGCCACACACCCTCCGCGCCGGCACAGCCCCGCGGCTCGCGGCTCGCGGCCCTCGGCCCTGCTGACATCTCCGGGACCTCATGGCCGTGCAAGGAAAACCATGATCGAATTTCTGCTGGCCGGTGAGCGTCCCCGGGGCCTCCGATCTAGGACAGCTTGGGCAGGTCGAAGTGCTCGCGGATCTCGGCCTGGACGTCGGCGGCCGGATGCCGGGCGTCGATGACCGCCACATACTCCTTGCGTTGGAAGATTTCCATCACCGGCCTGGTCTTGTCATGATATTCGCGGAGGCGGACTTCGAGCGCTTCGGGATTGTCGTCCGAACGGGTCAGCAGCTGACCGCCGCAGACATCGCAGGTGTCCTCCACCCGGGGGCGGCTGGCGATGAGGTTGTAGTCCAGCCCGCATCGTGAGCACAGGCGTCTTGCCAGCACCCTCCGGTAGACCTCCTCGTCCGGCAGATCCAGATATATCACTCCGTCGATGTCGTAGCTCTCCAGGAAGAACTCGGCCTGCCTGGCGTTACGGGGGAAACCGTCGATGATGAAGCCGTAGTTCCAGTCGTGGCTGGCAAGACGATCACGGACCACCGACTCGACCAGATCGTCGCCGACCAGGTGACCGCTGGCAACGATACGTTTGACCTGGGCGCCCAGTTTGGTATGACTCTGCACGTTCCAGCGGAAGATGTCACCCACGCTGATATGGACGAGATCGAGGTCGTCGGCGAGCATTTTCGCCTGCGTGCCCTTCCCGCTGCCCTGCACGCCCATGATGACGAACTTGCGCATACTCACCTCCGGCTACCGAGAATTCCCCATCGCATGCCGTGCTGTCCGTCGGCCTCCGGGTCGGCGCTGTGCCGGTCATCCCCCATCCTGGTATCGG
>NZ_CAAAFT010000469.1:6063-9811 GCF_900634765.1 Candidatus Protofrankia californiensis
GGCGGACGCATGCAGGCGTGTTCCCCCTGCGCCGAAAGTCGTATCATCCGGGTTCCTGATTCGGTCAACGAAGCGCCGTTCCTGTTCCTTGCCGCTCGGTGACGGCCGAGCACTGACCGGGATGATGCCCGACCGTACCAGCGCCCGTTCGAGCCGGGGGACACGTCCACGGGAAATCCTTGTACTCGTCATCGGAACAGAAAACCATGACCTTTTTGGTGCCCGCCGGTTGCACGGATTCGGGCGAAGAATAATATTTTGCCGGCTATTTTACCGACTGCTGGCGAATATCGTGCATACCGGTCGGCGGGTCGTGGTCACGTGGGTCGGTGCCGGGTGGACCGTCGGTACGGCCAGCCGATTCGTGACAGCTGGTGAGACAACGGGAGAGGATGACCGGATGGACCCGGTGACGCTGTCGGTGCTGGCGAGCGGACTCGCCGGGATCGCCGAGGAGATGGGGACGCTGCTGGTCCGCAGCGCCTACTCGTCCAACATCAAGGAGCGTCGCGACTGCTCGGCCGCCCTTTTCGACCGGGCCGGCCGGATGGTCGCTCAGGCCGCGCACGTCCCCGTGCACCTCGGCGCCATGTACGAGTCGGTGCGGGCGGTGGCCGCACGCGGTGCCCTGCCCGGGGAGGTGTGGGTGCTCAACGACCCGTTCGCCGGCGGGAACCACCTGCCCGACGTCACACTCGTGTCACCGCTGGCAGCAGACGGTGAGATTATCGCCTTTGCCGCGACCCGGGCACACCACTCGGACATGGGTGGCATGCGCCCCGGGTCGATGCCGGCCGACTCACGGGAGATCTACGCCGAAGGGCTCATCATCCCGCCGGTGCGGCTGGTCACCGGCGGTGAATGGCGCGACGACATCCTCGAACTGATCTGCGCGAACTCCCGGACCCCGGAGCTACGCCGCGGCGACCTGCGTGCCCAGGTCGCGGCGAACCGGCTGGCCGGCACCCGGTTGGCCGAACTGATCGAGCGCCGGGGTCTGGCCATCGTGCTGGAGGCGTTCACCGAGGTGCTGGCCTATGGCGAGCGGCGGTCCCGGGCGATGATCGCGGGGCTGCCGGACGGCCGTTACACCGCCGCCGGTGAGGTCGAGGGCGACGGGGTGAGCGACGACGACGTCCCGATCCGGGTGACGGTGACGATCGACGGCGACGCGCTGACAGTCGACTTCGCGGGCACGTCGCCGGCGGTGCCCGGCAACGTGAACTGCCCGCGGGCCGTCACCCGGTCGGCCTGCTGCTTCGCGTTGCGGGTGCTGCTGCCCGACGACGTCCCGGCGAACGACGGTACCTACGCCCCGTTGGAGGTGGTGACGCAGCCGGGGTCGCTGGTGGACGCACGCCGGCCGTCAGCCGTGGTCGCCGGGAACGTCGAGACGTCCCAGCGGATCGCCGACACGGTGCTGGCCGCGTTGTCCCAAGCCGTCGCGGCTGGCGCCGACCCGGTCCTGCTAGCGCAGGGACAGGGCACGATGAACAATCTGATCATCGGCGGCCGCGGGTGGACATACTACGAAACGCTCGCTGGCGGCCAGGGCGCATCCTCGCGTGGGCCGGGGCCGTCCGGCGTGCACGTAGGTATGACCAACACCCTGAACACCCCGATCGAGGCGCTGGAACTGGAGTATCCGATGCGGGTCGAACGCTACGAACTCGACGCGACCACATCCGGGGCCGGTCGGCATCCTGGCGGCGCGGGGGTGGTGCGGTCGATCCGGGTCCTGGAGGCCGCGACCCTGTCGGTACTCACCGATCGCCGCCGGCACGCTCCGCAGGGCGCTGCCGGTGGTGGGCCGGGTGCTGTGGGTCGCAACGAGGTGGACGGCGTACGACTGGCGCCCAAGGCGAGCCTGGATCTGGCGGCCGGCGCGGTCGTCACGATCCGCACCCCCGGTGGTGGCGGCTGGGGCCGGCCCGGCACCTGAGGACCCCCGCCGGACGCGGCGGCTGCTGTGGCTGCTACGGCGTTCTTCGGCGCCGGTGTCATCGGATCGGGGATGACCCGTGCCGTCGACGGTCGTGGTCGCCGACGCCCTTGCGGTTATCGGACGTGTATCGGACGCACGTATGTTCGATCAGGGTGACGCTGTGGCCGCGATGCCAGTATGATCCGTTTTGGGTTCGATGCTGTGTCGATGTTGTACTAATGTTATTTTTGCAATCTTTTGTTGGTTGACTTGATTATTTCCGGGGCGTAGAGGCGGGAACGTGCCGATGGTCAAGCCGAGGCCCGTCCACGGGCACGGTGAGTCACGGTCGCTGAAGCATCGCGGGTTGCGCTCGTGATCCCCGGGGAGGGCGTGTGGACACGGTGGTGCTGTCGTCGCTGGCGCGGTCGTTCGACGCCGCCCTGCTGTCGGCGGGCGCACGGGCGGATGCCGCCCAGCGGGCGTCCGTATTTGAAGACCTTGCCTCCCGCTACTGCGAACCCGGCCGCTTCTACCACACGTTCCGTCATGTGAGCGAGACGTTGGCCGCGGTGCGGCTGCTCGTCACAGCCGACTGGGACCGGCACCGGGATCATGATCGTGATCGGGAAGGCGGTCGGGACCGGCCGGGCGAGCAGGCCGACCCGATGTCAGCGGTTTCGGCTTGCAAGCTCGCGGTCTTCTTCCACGACGCGGTCTACGACACGCAGACGAACGACAACGAGGCTCGATCCGGAGAACTGGCGGTTGCCACGTTGACCGCACTGGGCTGCTCACGGTCGGTGGTCGCCGACGTTGACCGGCTGGTGCGGGCGACCGCGACACACCTGTCCGCCGGACCGGACGAAGCCGTGGTCAACGACGCGGATCTGCGGGTACTGGCCCGTCCGGCGCCCGCGTACGACGTCTACGCCCGCAGGGTGCGGCGGGAATATGCCTGGGTCTCCCAGGAGCACTGGGTCTCCGGCCGGACGGCCGTGCTACGTGCGTTGCTCGAACACCGCGTTTATGCCACGCCGTGGGCATCCCGTCACTGGGAGCCGATGGCTCGTGCCAACCTGCGCCGGGAGTTAGCCGGCCTGCGGTGCATGCGGTAGAAGCAACCGGCAATTTGAAGGTACGACCGCAGCCTTGTAGGTGGAAACCGTCACGATAGCGACCTTTTCCACCTACGGATGCGGAAGCTGTAGGTGGAAACCGCTGTGGTCACGACGGAAACCACCTACGCCTTCCGCTGACTGATCGTGATCGCGGTGGCGAGAGCCGGCCGGGTGGCGGTGGCGAATACGTCCGCCAAGTCTGCCATCCAGGCCTGCCCGTCCGCCCAGGCTGCCCGCGGCATGCGCCTGTGGAACGTCGGTCCAGGTAGCTGTGAAACGTCGCCTCACATGCCTGTGAAATGTCGATCCAATACTCTGTGAAACGTACACTGCCGGATTGTCGCCATCGAATGCAGGGGGCCGACACCGTCACCGGCAACGACTTTCACGGCCCGGCCACACTCCGCGACCTTCTCGGTTCCCAGTTCGTCCACGATGTCGTCCTGCGCACCGGACAGCAAAGCCCTTCCATTTCGGCGACCGGCTCGTGTCCCTGATGGTCGCATCCCTGTGGAAACGGGGAATTGATCCTCCTCCAACGACCGATCGGCTGACCAGGAAATCGGCGACGCAATTCGACCGCGACGAATTCCCCTTCTCAAACCGCCAGCAGCGGAAGGGACGTTTCAATCCGACTCGGAAAGTTCCTGTCTTGCGACCACGGTGAAGGAGCTGATGGCCAAGTACGACATCAGTTTCAATC